>JAEURE010000063.1 GCA_016789485.1 Anaerolineales bacterium
CATACGCATAGCGGATCACGAACTTCGCAAATTTATCCAGTTTAGTCGCGCGCGGATTTGCAACGATCAAGGTTGCGCCGCGGTCTGCGGCTTGCTTCACACGCAGCCACCAAATGGGAGCTTCTTCATATAAGTCAGATGCCACCACAAGGAGTGCATCGCCTGCGCCCATCTTGCCGATGTTCGTGCCGGCGCCCACACCCACCAACTGGGTTAAGTCGCCGCCACCCATATCGGAGTACAAAATGGCCGTGCCATCTGCATGGTCTGCCAGAGATTTCAGGTTGAACAAATCTTCATTCGCCAAACGACCCGATGCCAGCACAACGAAATTCTTTTTGGCAGTAACGAAATTCTCTGCCGCAAACTTTGTGGCTGCATCCCACGAAGCGCGCGCAAGTTTTTCTTCCTTGCGAATCATCGGCCTGGTGAGTCTCTTTTTACTTTCGGTGTAGTGATGGGCAAAACGTCCCTTGTCGCACAACCAGATCTCATTTACTTCCTCGTTCTGGCGCGGCATGACGCGTTTCACCACAATATCGCCGCCTGCTTTTGCTTCGCGGCGTGTGTTGAGGGTGGTATTGCATCCCACGGGACATTGCGTACAAATGGAGGCTTCCGCATCAAGCTCCCAGGGGCGCGCGCCAAAGCGGAAGTCTGCTGTGGTCAACGCGCCGACAGGGCAAATATCGGTGGTATTGCCTGAGAAAACAGAATCAAATCCGGGGTCCGAAAGCGAAACGATCTGGGTATTGCGTCCGCGTTCATCGAAGCCAAGCACTGCCTCGCCCGCGACCTCATCCTGAAAACGGATGCAGCGCGCACATTGGATGCAGCGTTCGCGGTCCAGCCAGATCAACTCACCCAGCGGGACTTGTTTCTCGAGATGCAGTTTTTCGTCATAATTAAAGCGGCTCTTTCCCGGACCGAATTGCATGGTCAGGTTTTGCAACGGGCATTCGCCACCCTTGTCACAAACCGGGCAATCCAGCGGATGCGAAGTAAGCAAAAATTCGACAGTACCCTTCTGTCCATCCTTCGCCTTGTCTGACACTGTCATCACGACCATGCCTTCAGAAACGCGGTTGGTACAGGCGGTTTCCAGTTTGGGCATAAATTGGATCTTGGGCTGGCCGTTCTCCATCACCACCTGTCCTGTGTTGCGGTCCAACATGGGGCGGCCGATTTCCACCAAACACATGCGGCACATGCCGACAGGCTCAAGTTTGGGATGATGACAAAAGACGGGGATATCAATGCCCGCCATCTTTGCCGCATCTGCCACCAGAGTTCCATCCGGGACAGTTACACTTATTCCATTAATTGAAAGCGTGACTTGTTTCGTCATGCGTGCTCCGTTAAGCCTTTACTACTTTTTTAAAATCCTGCGGGAATCGTTCGATACCAGTCACCACAGCCATTGTGGAAAATTCGCCCAGCGCGCACAAACATTTGCCTTGCATTTGTTTGGCAACATTTAAGAGCAAGTCTACATCTTCCGATGAACCCTTGCCTGAATGAATGCGGCCGGTAAGGTTCTTCATCCAATAGTTGCCTTCACGGCAGGGCGTGCATTTGCCACAGGATTCATGTTTGAAGAATTTGATGGTCTTGTTGATGACCCAGTCAATATCGACGGTGTCATCCAGCACGATGACAGAAGCAGATCCGAGGTCCGCGCCGAGCGTGCGAACAGATGCATAATCCATCGGGGTATCAAGCACTTTATCATCCACAACGATCAAGGAAGAGGATGCGCCGGCGGGCATGATCGCTTTGATGGGTCTTCCTTCCTGAACGCCGCCTGCATGTTCATAGATCAGCTGGCGGAAGGTGGTTCCGAAAGGCAATTCGTAATTACCGGGCTTGCGCACACGGCCTGAGAGCGAGAAAACCTTTATACCCGCGCTGTCCATTGTGCCCATGGCTTTATACCAATCCGCGCCGTTGGCAAGAATCATAGGAACGTTGGTAAACGTTTCCACATTGTTGATGATGGTCGGTTTGCCATACAGCCCATAAGAAGGCGGGAAGGGCGGGCGCACACGAGGTTGTCCGCGTTTGCCTTCGATGGATTCAAGCAGCGCTGTCTCTTCGCCGCAGATATAGGCGCCCGCGCCGAGATGGGTATAAATCTTCAACGAGTATTCGGTTCCGAAAAGGTTATCACCGAGATAACCGGCTTTTTCCATTTCCGCAATCTTTTCATCAAGAAAGGAGGCCAACTGCCAGAACTCGCCACGCAAATAAATGTACGCGGCATTCGCAGAGACGGCATAACTGGCAAGCGCCAATCCTTCCAAAAACTGGAAAGGATTGCTTTCCATGATCTCACGGTCTTTGAAGGTACCCGGCTCGGATTCATCCGCATTGGCAACTACGTAATGCGGCCAGTTCTTGTTATCAATGAAGGACCACTTCATGCCAGTCGGGAATCCTGCGCCGCCACGTCCGCGCAGGCCAGAGTCTTTGACCACATTGGTCACTTCGACGGGCTGCATCTTCGTCACAGCTTTTTTGAGAGCCGCAAAGCCGCCGTTCTTTTTATAGACATCGATCTTGTTAATGTCTGGAATATCACGATGGCGTAAAAGGACGTAAGCCATTACTTCTCCTCCTTGTTCGCCTGCTTGAGAGCATCGACCAATTCCATGGTACGGTCGATTGTCATCAGATCGTGATATTTGATGCCGTCTGGTCCCTGGGTTTGGAACATGGGAGCTTTGTCGCATGAGGCAAGGCACATTACGGCTTCCACAGTAATGAGACCGTCAGGCGTCGTTTCACCGACCTTGATGCCAAGATTGCCGCACAAGTTATTAAGGAATTCATCTGCGCCGCGCAAAGCACAAGGCAGATCTGTGCAGACTTGCATGCGGTACTTGCCGGCTTTTTCGTCATGATACAAGGAGTAAAAACCGACAATGGAGGCAACTTCTGTTTCGGTAATATCCAACATCTGCGCAATGTCCTGCATGGCGGCCTTGGTGATATAGCCTTCTTCGCGCTGGGCAAGGTACAGGAGCGGCATGACCGCCGAGCGTTTGTGCTCCGGCGGATATTTGGCAAGGATTTGTTTTACTTCCTTCGGATAAGTTTTCTCAAGGCTCATCTGTCAATATCTCCGAGGACGATGTCAATGGATGCCAGAATGGCGACAAGGTCAGCCACCAAGTATCCCTTTACGATCTGGGAAAGTACGCCCAAATTATCAAAAGAAGGAGTACGCATGTGCACACGCAAAGGCTTGGGACCGCCATCTCCTTCGAGGAAGACACCCAATTCACCGCGCGGGGATTCGACTGCGCTGTAAACCGAAGCCTTCGGTGCAGGGAAACCTTCCGTCCACAACTTGAAGTGATGGATGAGAGACTCCATGCTCACGCCGATCTCCGAACGCGGCGGCGGAACAAATTTGCGATTGTCCGAGCGGACGGGACCCATCGGCAATTTATTCAATGCCTGTTCCACGATCTTCAGCGACTCGCGCAATTCCTGAACGCGGACAAGATAACGGGCATACGTATCGCCTTCGGTACGGGTCGGCACATTGAAATCATATTGTTCATAACCCATGTACGGACGGGCCTTGCGCAAATCCCAGTCGACGCCGGATGCCCGTAGTGAAGGACCCGTTACCCCGTAGGAAAGAGCCGTCTCTTTGGTCAGGTAACCGATGTCTACCATGCGGTCTATGAAGAGAGGATTTTTTGTCAACAAAGTTTCGTATTCATCAATGCGCTTTGGAAAGATCTTGATAAAATCGCGCACTGCTTTTTCGAATTCCACGGGCACATCGCGCCAGACACCGCCGGGGCGGATGTAGGTCGTCATCATGCGCTGTCCGGAGACCAGTTCAAAGATATCGAGGATCTGCTCACGTTCGCGGAAGCAGTAAAGGAACATGGACATGGCCGCGAGGTCGAGGCCTGAGGTGCCAAGCCAGACGAGATGCGAAGCGATGCGCTGCAATTCCACGAGAATGACTCGCAATGCCTGCGCGCGGGGCGGCACATCCACATCGATCAATTTTTCAACCGCCATTACATAGGCAAGGTTATTGCCCATCGTGTTCATGTAATCGAGGCGGTCGGTCATCACTTCAGCCTTTTGGTAAGTCTTGGCCTCCATGTTCTTTTCGATTCCCGTGTGCAAAAAGCCGATATCGGGAATGCAGTTGACAACGATCTCGCCGTCCAATTCCAAAAGCAGGCGCAGCACGCCATGCGTGGACGGATGCTGCGGACCCATGTTCAACAGCATGGTCTCGCCCGTCAGCGCGCGTTCGGAAACAAGATGTTTGAATTGCTCTAAACTGACTTCTTCAATCTGGGACATAATTATTCCTTTGCATACGGCTTGCGCAGATCGATTTCATCGAAGTTAAAAGTGAACTGCGGTTCTTCATAGCCGAGCGGAAAATCTTTGCGGAGCGGGTGTCCTTCAGTGCCTTCGGGCATCAAAATACGGCGCGGATCGGGATGACCTTCGACCTCGATGCCGAACATATCGATCAATTCACGTTCGCGCCAATTCGCCATGGCATAGACGCGCGTCACAGTCGGGACCTTGGGGCTGTCTCCGTTTACTGGAACCCGTAACTGCACTGACAGGTTTTTTGCAAGAGAGGTGAGCTGGTAAATAACATGAAAACGCGGCGTTGACTGGGGATGGTAGTCCACCGTAGTTAACGCCGAGAGTAATTCAAAATTGTGTTCGTCGCGCAAGAGGGTCAATGCATCCACGATCTGCTCGGGTTTCACGAACAAATGCACTTCATCGCGAAACTCTTCAAAGGTCGCGCCGAATTTGCTCTGCAATGCTTTTACGATTGGTTCGAGTTTTTTATCCATAATCGACATATTCCTTAAGACCTGACAGGTTTTTAAAAACCCGTCAGGTCTTATGAATTATTTATTTAACCGCCAGATCCTTGAACTTATCGCCTTTTACTTTTTCATACACAGTCAACACACCGTGGATCAAGGCTTCAGGGCGCGGCGGGCAGCCTGCCACATACACATCCACAGGGACAACTTCATCCACACCCTGATAAATGGCATAGTTATTGAAGACGCCGCCGCAAGAGGCGCAATCGCCCATGGCGATCACCCACTTCGGTTCGGGCATCTGGTCATATAAACGGCGAAGGACGGGTCCCATTTTCTTCGAGACGCGTCCCGCGACGATCATCAAATCAGACTGGCGCGGGCTGGCACGCATCAGTTCCATACCGAAGCGGCTCATGTCATAATGCGCCGCCTGCGCAGACATCATCTCGATGGCGCAACAAGCCAGACCGAACAGCATGGGCCACATGGCATTGGTTCGAGACCAGTTGACCACGTTCTCAAGCGTGGTGGTAACCACGCCCATATTTCCGAGTTTCTGTTCTACTCCCATTCAAGCGCTCCTTTTTTCCATGCGTACACATAACCGATAAGCAGGATAACGATAAAGATCGCCATTTCAACCAGGCCGAAGATGCCCAGCTTGCGGAAGGCGATGGCCCAGGGCAAAAAGAACACCACTTCGATATCAAAGAGGATGAACAATACAGCGATCAAATAAAAGCGAACGGGCATGCGCCGCGTCCCTTCGCCGTATGGGTTCATGCCTGATTCATAGGGCATGTCTTTTGCTTCTGATTTTTTCTTTGGCCCGAATAACTCCCCCAGCCCAATTGCGATAAAAGCGATCAAAGTGGCTACCGCGATCATAACCGCGATGGCAATATATTCCACCAACATGTTTGACACCTCATTGATGCGTGAAATCTGGCACGTTCGGCGTAGTATATCACAAGAGATTTTTAGAGGCTAGAAAAAGTGCCTCTTTTCACAAAAATGGTGATATTAGTCATATTGGGTCTTTGTAATCGAATTCAGTAGAAAACTCCCCCACGCTCATAAAAAAAGAGACAGTTTACCTTTAAGGACTGCCTCCTGATTTTTCTAATCTCCCAAATAATCGCGCAACTCCCTGCTTCTCGCAGGGTGACGTAACTTCCGCAGCGCCTTGGCTTCGATCTGGCGGATGCGCTCACGGGTAACGTCAAAATAGCGGCTCACCTCTTCGAGGGTGTGTTCCTTGCCATCCTTCAAGCCGAAGCGTAATTCCAGCACTTCACGTTCTCGTTCTGAAAGGGAGGCGAGAGCATGCTGCACCTGCTCGCGCAGCATCTCTTTGGCGGCGGCATCCATGGGAGAAGGCGCATCTTCATCTTCGATGAAATCACCTAATGTGCTTGAGTCCTCATCTCCCACGGGACCTTCCAGCGAGACAGGTTCCTCGGCAGAACGCAGCACGCGATGAATTTTTTGCGAAGCAATATCCAGCCGTTGTTGAATCTCAGGGATAACGGGCTTCCCTTCGGCATGAGCGCGCAAGACCACCTGCACATCTGCGGCAGAGAGATAGCCTACTTCAAGCGCGAGTTCTTCATTATTGGGCTCACGTCCCAGCACTTGTGTGAGATGCCGCTGTGCGCGCAAAATGCGCGAGATGGATTCAAACAAATGCACGGGGATGCGGATCGTGCGCGCCTGTTCGGCAATGGAACGGTTGATGGATTGGCGAATCCACCAGGTGGCGTAGGTGCTGAACTTAAATCCGCGGCGCGGGTCAAACTTACCGATGGCACGCAGCAAACCCATGTTGCCTTCCTGAATCAGGTCAAGGAAAGATATACCGCGCCCAAGATAGCGTTTGGCGACACTCACCACCAAACGCAAGTTCGCGCGGATGAGCGCCTGATTCGCATCCACGGCACGCAGATGGACAAGATCCATTTCGGCAAGCAGTTCATCGTCCGGGGGTAGGTTGCGGTTCAAAGTACGCTGCAATGGGAAGGTGTGATGGTCGCGGATATGTGTCAGCAGCCACTCTGCATATTTAAACGGAAGCAGGTACAGGCTGAGATAGACCGAATAGGCATGTCGGGCAAGGTTATCCCAAAGATGGTCCGTGCCCCAGTGACCGTTATCCAGATAAGCCCTCAGGTAGGAGGGAGAATCAAATTCCCAGCCCGCGTGCAGCGACTGGGATTCAGCGACCAGCAAAGCCAGATCGGGGAGTTCATGTTCAATGCGTTCGGCATCTTCCATGAGACGATCCCACGAGGTGAGCATATCAGCAATAAGCGAATGATAAATGGAAGCGGAAAGCGAAACCCCTTTACGTTGTTTCATTTTGCGAAGCGAGCCGATCAAACGGTCTGCTTCGATGATTGTGGCAAGCCGAAACTCGCTGTCGGAGCCGAGAAGTTTTACCAGCCCGATCTCGCGCAGATACAAACGCACGGGGTCTTCGGAAAGTTCAGCGGCAACCTCGCTGGAACGCAGGGGCAGAGCATCGTCGAACTCATCCTCCTGCTGGGCAAGCAGGAGTTCATCCGGTTCAATGGCGTCATCCGGAATCAGGTCGCTTTTTTCCTCAACCAGCGCCTCCAAAACATTGTCCACTGAAAGATGTTCTTTTTGTGGTTTTCCTTTTCGCGCTACCTGCTCTTTTTTTACTTTCGGTTTTGGTTTGGCTTTCGCCTTCGATCTTATCTTTGGTTTGCTTTTTGCGGGCATGGTTTCCCTTTTTCAAAATACTGTGTGTGTCAAATTCAAACCAACCGAATAACTCAATTATCTTTTTACGATCTTGCGCTTGGCCTGGTCCAGGTTATGCAACAGGCGGGTAAATTGAATGGCTTGCTCCTGATATAGCTTTATGTTGGTTCCGCCTTGCTGCTGCTCGTCCTCCTGCAAAAAACGCAGCTGGTTTACATTCAGCATGGCGTGCGCACGGCGTAGATCCAAAAAGCGAAAGAGCAGTTCTTCGAGCAGTTTATCATCGAAGGTGTCCAGTTTTTCAGTCTGCGCGAGCAGTTCGCGGGAAAGGATTTCCACGGCTTCGGGCAGATGACCCATCATAAAATTCTGATGGTCCTTTTCATCCTGCTGCACTGCCTGGCGCACCACACCAAATAACAACTGATGGTCAGTATACTCGAAGTCCTCCACAGCCAACGGGCTAAGCCCGAACTCCTGCAACTTCCGATCCAGGCGATATAACAATTCCGGCTTACGGAATAAAACACCCAAACAGTATGATTCGATCTTCAGCCGGGGGTTGACCGCCGCAACGGTCATTTCCACCTTTGGGCGTTGAACCGTCTCTCGCGGCTTGCGCCTCACCACCGGACCCTGAACCTGAGTGGCCGTCAAGGAGCGTTCATCCACCTTCAACAATCGCGACAACGCCTGACGATACGTATCGCGTTCCAATGGATTGGGAAGGTCTTCAATTAAAGGAAGCACCTGCGCCGCAATTTGTGTCTTGGTCTTGGCATCGTTCAAATCCTGCCCGGCCGCCAGCGAATCCATCACATGGGTGACGATGGGCTTGGCATTCTCAATGAGACGCTTCCATTCCTCTTTGTCACGAGCCACGATCTCATCAGGGTCGAGATCATCGGGCATGGTCGCCACACGTAGATCCGCTTGCAGACGGGCTTCATTCTTTAATAAGCCGCGCGCATCGAAGCCAAGTTCACCCTCGCGATCCATGGCGGAGCGGGCAGCATCGAGTCCGCGCAGTACGGCTTTTTGACCCGCTGCATCGGGATCGAGTGCCAACACGATCCGCCGCGTGGATTTTTTGAGCAAGCGTAATTGGTCTTCGGTCAACGCGGTGCCCATCGGCGAGACGACATTCTCATAACCCGCCTGATGCAGGGCTATGACATCCAGATAGCCTTCCACGATCACAGCCTGGTCAGCGGCGCGGATGGGTTTGCGTGCTCTATCCAAGCCGTAGAGCAGACGTCCCTTGGAAAAGATCGGCGTTTCAGGAGAGTTCAAAAATTTGGGAATATCGTTCGGGTCCACGATGCGCGCGCCAAAGCCTGCCATCCTCCCATTTTCATCACGGATGGGAATCATGATGCGATTACGGAATTTGTCGTACCGCTTGCCGTCTTCACGTTCGGTGAGCAGACCCGCTTCGAGTAATTCGTGTTCCTTGAAGCCGCGTTGAGCAAAATATTTCAAGGCGTTGTCGTAGCCGCTCGGGGCAAATCCCAGCCCAAAGGTTTCAATGGTGGCGTCGGTCAATCCACGTTTTTCGTGGAGGTAGGTCAAAATATCCTTGTTCGCAAAAAGCTGGGTGCGATAATAAATGACCGCATCTTCCAGTAAGTTACGCAGGTTTTGGTAGGCTTCTTTTTGCTCGGGACTCTCGCGCTGATATTCCTTGATCTCTACGCCTGCGCGCAAAGCCAGCTTCTGCATGGCTTCCTTAAAATCCAATCCCTCGCGCTTCATCACAAACTTGAAGATGTCTCCGCCCTCGTTGCATTGACCAAAGCAGCGCCATGTCCCAGATTCGGGCCAGACCACGAAGGCAGGCGAACGTTTGTTATCGTGGAAGGGACAGAAACCCGTATAGTTCTTGCCCGCGTGGCGCAGTTTCACACCCGCCTCAGAGACGAGATCAACAATATCTATGCGGGATTTAATTTCATCTAATGTGGACATGGGTGCTTGAATTATAGACGCATTTACAGAATAAGCAAACTTCCCCAAAATATATTGAAATACAGAGTCGGCTACTGCAAATCCAATATCCCTTTGACTTCGTTGTTAAGAGTCCAATAATCCAAGCCGTTCAGCAGGCCTATGGAATCTGTCGCGATGCTGGTTGGAGTGACATCCGATGTCGGGAGGATGACCGGGGTAATGGTCGGATAGGGAGTCAGGCTGGGACTACGCGTGGTGGTTGGCGGCGGAGTCCATGTAGGCGGCATGGAGATTTGTGTAATGGACATAGCCGTCGCTGATCCTGTGGGACGATCATTTTGAATCAACATGACTACGGCAATGCCGATCACGACAAGCAATATACAGGCGATCACTATAAGGATCACATATTGCCAGGCGCGGTTCTTCTTTTTCAAAACGGGAACAGGCGCCTGTGCGGCTATAGGTTTTGAATCTTGTTTTTGGGGTTGAATGGAAGGGACTTCTTCGGGTTCGTCAAATGAAATTTTTTCCACGAATGGTGGGACGGGCGGCGGCAAGTCGGATGAATTCTCCCGCAATTTATCCAGGCGTGCCTGCGCAAGCGCGCTGTTCGGGTCAATTCGTAAGACACGCTCCACACAATCGATCTGCTGTTTCAGGTCAGGGACGGCAAAACTAAGCAGCCACCAGCCATGAGTAGAGTCGGGGTGTTGTTGAAGATACCCAGCCAGAAAGGAACGCGCCTCGCGTTTTTTTCCTTCACGCAAGAACTTCTCTGCAAGTTGCAATTGATTCCGATCTTGTTCTGCCATACTAAAATGATAATACCTCAATATTCACGTAGAAATATGACTAAATCATAGAAATAAAATGCGGCGGATATTGTCCGCCGCATTCGCAATTCTCATACTTTACCTTGCCCGAGGGTATCACTCAAATTTAGTAATCGATCGTCGAGTTTGACCCGCAATCGTGACCCGAATCCATACCGTCATCAAAAAAGTATGGAGCAGCCCCATCCGGGTTTTTCTTTCCCAATACCTGATTATTCACGGACATGGAGGCAGTATTATTTGCTTCCGCCTTTCGCAGAACCCCTCCCAATGCTCTCACGCTGGTAAAAGCCGCCACGATCACAACAAGGCTGATCAACATCGCAATGACAACTCGCTTGGACATGGTTCTCTCCTTTGTCTATTCGTCTGGCTAAAGCAGGATTTTCAATTAAATAAGATGAAACACTGGCTGGTATGGGAACCAGCAAGATCTAAAT
>JAEURE010000064.1 GCA_016789485.1 Anaerolineales bacterium
AACAAGGTGCTTTATCTTCACGCGTTGATTTGAAGGCTGGTTTGCGTATGTTCCGCGAGTCAGACTTGATTTATATCAGCACCCTGGATGCTGAATTACCTTTTGACCTGTGGCCCCAGATGCCGGGCGACCTGTCCATTCCCATTACACCTCCTCAGCAGGTTGCTCTCGCCGGCGGTTGGAAGATCGGTTGTGAACGTTGGCATCTTCCGGTATTAGCCAGGGAACAAGCTGAACGAAACGATGATCAATTTCAAGTCTGGTTGGATGCGGAACATTTGCCGGATACGCTTCATCTAAGGTCGCGCCATCAAGGCGACCATTTCGCGCCGCTGGGGATGAGCGGGCATTCGCAAAAACTCTCCGATTTTTTCGTGAACGAGAAGATGCCGCATCGTGCGCGCGAACACTGGCCGTTATTATGTGCCGGTGATGAGATAGTTTGGATTCCGGGTTATCGTCCCGCGCATCCTTATCGTTTAACAGACACAACACGAAAGGTTTTTTATCTTTCCGTTCTCCGCCCGTCTGAAAAAGGTCCGGAATAAAAAAATCCCGTTCCATGGAACGGGATTTTTTTATTTATTTGATTTCGCCATTTAATTGTCTGAGTTTTATGAACAATTCGCGCCATTGAATTTTTGAGACGCCTAGCTTTTGGCGAATTTTATCCACTTCCACTCCAGATTGATAATCGCGCAGAGCGCAAGTCCAGCGGCACATGTCAAAGGATAGGTGTTTGCTGAGGCCGGCTTCTTCGCCAACGTCTTCCAGCAGATATTCAAGTCTGCGCGGCGACCAGGCGAATACTTGGTCCACAGGCTGGTATTGGGCGAGATATTCTTTGTACGCGGCAATCCAGTCTTCGTCCAAATCTATTTTGCGTTCCTTGTAACGGTTGGCTGGACTGGCATAGCGGACAAATAGGTGCGGGCCGTTCTTGGAATCAAGGTCAATATGATTGATATGAATACCGAGGCATTCGCTTTTCTTGATGGCGGTGGTCAGCAAAAGATAGACGAGGGTATATGGGCGGGCGTCAGGCTTCTTTTCACGGCGGTGACGATCTGCGGCAAGTAAGACAGCTTCATATTCACTCTCTGTCAGCACTTGCGGAATTGGGCTAATGGCGGAGCGTTGCAGGACTTTTTCGGCCGGGTCAATGGCGAGAGTGCCATGTTGGTTCAGCCAGCGGAAAAAAGATTTTACAGAGGTTATACGCCGCGAGAGGGTTTTGGGGCTGCATGGAATGCCTCTTTCCTTTTCCATCCAGGTGAAGAAGCGATTGAGATCGTCTGTGGTGATCGCGCCAATGCTTTGGTCTGGGGCAATGAATTGATTGAGCAGCCGCACATCCGAAAGGAATGCTTTTACGGTATTGGTGGAGCGCCCTTGGTCGTACAGGAACATTTCCCAGCCATTGATGGCGGCAGGGAGTAGTGTCTTTGAATTGATATGTGCGGAATCTGATGCTTTTGCCATAATATGTCCTTGCGCAGTAGCGCATAGTCTTTTCGTATAGTTTAGCGAATCTGACGGGGGTTGTCAACTGGGTATTTGAGCAGATATCAATGCGTAAGTTCCTGCGGCTGGAAGCACGGCTCATAATCTGCGCCGAGGATGACACGATATTGCACGGCGCTATTTGCGTCGGGTAGGGAAAGTATATTTGCCGAATACAGGCCGAGGCTGTTGATGATCGTCTGTCGTTGGGTTGAATCCTGCCCGGGCGTGAAATCCACCAACACAGAGGAGGAATAGCCTCTATGGTCGGCGGTCCCAAGAATGGTTTGATAACCCGCATAGTTTAGGCGCGAGGCGGCAAGGGATTCGAGGGTTTCGAAGCTGGCGCCGTTTTGTACTTCCACGGTGATGGTTTCGCGGGTGACTGCGAAGGTGGATAGTGTGGTGGCTTCAACCAACATTTGACCTAACTCCGCCTCATTCGGAAGGAGAACGGATGCGCCTCCGGGGGTTATCCACGAGCTGACAAGGGGCGGGCGGATGAAGTAGCCGCGAATGTTGGCATTGGTAAAGTTGACGGCGTAAGGCGCCATGCGGAGCATGTCGGCAAGGCTGAGGTCGGTAATGACCGTGCTTGAGAAATCATTATAGAGTTGAGGGATTTTACTGAAGGTGTCGGTCTGCAGGGCTTTTTGGAAGATGGTGCGCAGCACTTCCTGTTGGCGGCGTCCACGGTCAAAGTCATTGGATTTGGAACGGGAGCGGGCATACCATAAGGCAAGGTCTCCATCCATGTGAACCTGACCGGGACCGACTGTGTAAAGCCACCAATTATTTTCGTTGTTCGGGTCGTACGATGGATCAATTAGCCGCCAATCTGTGTAGGCGCAGGAGACAGGGACTTCAATTCCTCCGAGCGTATCTACAATTCGGCGGAATCCATCGAACTCTACCATCGCGGTGTGGTCAATGCGAATGCCGAGATTGTATGCAATGGCTTCTTTCAGGAGACCGGGGCCGCCGCCGGGATAGCCTCCAATTTCTCCGCTTTGATAAGCAGTATTTACACGCTGCATTCCAACTGTTGGGATGTAGATCCACAGATCGCGCGGGATCGAGATGAGAGAGACTTGTCCTTCTTTCGGCCAGACAATGGCAATTACCAGGGTGTCGGTCCTATACGAAGAACCCGGGCGTTTGTCCGAACCAATAAGCAGGAAGTTGATGGTTTCATTGTCTGTCAAAGGCGGCAGGGCGGTAGGTTCCGCCAAAGAGGATTGTGCAGGGGGAGCCGCTTGAGTGGGGAAGAGCTGATGGAGTGCAAGCGTAGCTGTCGGTGAAGTTTGAGGCGCAATTACAGGGGATGGGGTTTCCGTCACAGAGAGCAGCTGGGAGGCGGATATGTTCGTATCAAATGTGTACAGAGAAGGCAGGGTAGGCGTGTACAGCGAAGGTTGAAATGGCGTTGGCGTTGGCGTTGAATTTGGGGCAGAAGTCACAAGCACAAAAGGCAATGCGCCTTGTTCAGGCGCAGGGGAATTTGTTCCGCAGGCTGTTAGTGTAATTAAAAATGCTGCGGTAAGTGAAAAGAATTTAAATAATTTCATCTATGAATCTTTACGGTCTGTGATGTGGACGGTCTTATCTATGGGAAGGCGGTCAGGCTGGCAGTAGGCGTAGGCATGGATGTAAAAGTCGGGGCAACTGTGGCTGAAGGCGGTACAGGTGTGTTGCTAGGTTGGACTGTGATTGTAAACGGCAAAGCTGTCTCTGTCAGCGGGTCGGTGGGATATGGTGTAACGGTGACACCCGGCTGAGGTGTTGGGAAAGGCGTACGCGTGGAGACATTTGGCACCCAAAGAACTTCGCCAATATAAACAATATCGCTGGTCCTGCAATTGACGTTCTTTAGCAGCCCCGCCGTGCTGTAGTGGTTTGTGGCAATCGAATAGAAAGTGTCGCCCGGCCTAACAGTGTAACTTTTCACCCAGCCCGCTGCTCCCTGCACACAAGACTGAAATGTACTGGTAGCGACAGGCGGAACGTATAAAACTTTGCCGGCTACAAGATTATCACTTACCAAACAATTTCCGCGTTTTAGATCATCTCTGTTCACGCGATATCGCACAGCCAGGCTATCCAGAGTATCGTTGGATTGCAAAATGATCTGGCCCCAGCCCAATGGAGGCAGACATGTGCTTTGAAACAACACATTTGTAGATGAAGGCAGAACCATTAAAGTTGGAGTTTCCAGCCCAGGGATGGGAGTTAACGTTGGAGGAATTGTCGGCGTGGCTGTCAGTGGAAGCGGGGATGGCATCACAATATTGGTCGCTGTGGGAGCCGCCTCAGGGACAAATTCCACAAGCGAGATCGATAACGCTCCTACCATCAACCCGATTGAGAGCATTGCGATCACGAGCGCATTGCCAAAATCGCGCAAGCCTTGCGTCATTTCTTTCCTTTTGCTTCGCTATTTTTTTCAGGGTCTGCGGAACCGGCAATTGGCAGCAAGACGCTGAACGTTGACCCAACTCCTTGTTCACTTTCCACCCATATTCGTCCGTGTTGAGCTTCAGTGAGAGCCTTGGCGATGGAAAGTCCAACACCTGTATCGCCAACTCCCTGAATAAGAACATTATCTGCCCGGTACAAGCGAGTGAAGACTCGCGGCAGGTCAATGGATGCAATTCCGCCGCCGCTATCCGTCACCTGAATCAGGATGTAATCCAGCCCATTCTCGCTTCGGGTCTGGACCTTGAGCCTGACCGTCCCCTCAAAGGGAGTGGCCGCCCCGGCATTTTGCATCAAATGGATCAAAATCTGTTGCAACGCCTCACGGTCTGCTTGAATGGGAGCAAGGGTCTTTGGCAATTCCAGGTGCATGGAGATATTTTTCTCGCGTACCTGTGTGCTCGTGTAGGACATGGCATTGTCAATGATTGAATTCAAGTCCACAGATTCAGGCTTGAGATCGTTCAATTCTGTTTCCAAGGTTGTCACCTGGATCATGTCATCCGTCAAACTGCGGATGCGCTCCGTGGAGGCTTTGATTCGCTCCACAAATTTTCTTTGCAATGCACCTAGAATGCCGACCGACTCGCCGAGCAGCAGATCCGTGTATCCAACAATAGACGACAAGGGCTGGCGCAATTCCTGCGAAATGGATGCAATGACTTCAGCCTGTTCCGTGCTTTTTGTGGCTGCACGCCCCTTTTCCATTTCATGTGCTTTCATGTTTGCATCTGCAAGCTGGTTTTGCAAACGCGCAAGTTCCTGTAGTGTTGTCTTAAGTTCCTTTTCAACCTGCGAAGCAGAAGCGGATGGCTGAAGGTTCTTGCCTGAACGCAATTCTGCATTTTCCAGCTGTAATTGTTCTATGATTTGAAGCGATTCTTCCTGAGCCACTCGTAGGGACGATACTTCGGTTGCGCCGCTTTTTTGGATCTCCGCCCGGGCTGCTTCCAGCTGCTGGGTGAGTTCCTGCACCTGGCGCTCCAGTTGGATGGTTTGCGTCCGCGCCTGATCAGCTTGTGCTTCCAGTTTATTTAAATTTTGACTTCGCTTGATGATGGGCACAAGCGACATGGCAATGTTGGAGAGGAAAGCCTGGTCTTCCGCTGTCCAGGTTCGGTCGGAATAAGGCGAGAGTAAAAGCAGACCGCCCAGTGATTCTTTCTCCGGGGTGAGGATCGGCACACTCAATAAGTGACCGGGATTGGTCAAACCAAGGATATCCCCAAGTCCTTTAATGTCCGCGGAAGTGCTGCTGGCAGGCATTCGCAAGGGACGCCCGCGCTGGAGGGAATTTGCCAGCATGGGAATGGAACCTTTATTAAGCGAACCGCCTTCGAGGCTGTCTTCACGGATAAGATCGTATCCGCCGGCAATCACCATCTGGTTGTTGTTGTCTGTCAGATAGATCATAAAGCACAAGTCAGAAAGCATTGTCTGCGCAATGGCGCGGGTAACCGCCTGGCTGACCTTTGTCGGGTTTGACTCTGCCGCGAGCGCGAGCATGGCGTGGAAGGTTTTTGGATCGGTGCTATATCGCCTGCGTTCCGGGTTTGCAGTATCCTGTTGTTTAGTTGCTTTCGGCCGAGGGGCGGAAATTGCGATTTGTCCCGGTGTAGCGAACCGTTGTGGCAGTGTCAACAAAATGGGATACGCCGCCATGTATGCCAGACGCACGATTCCCGAATAATTTCCTTCAATTTGGAACACTAAATGACTTGCATGACCTAGGAAACCCAGGAATAACAAAGTCACCCCATTCCACATGCCGTCTGGCCTGCGGATGAAAAGAATGGCGATGCCTACCAATGCCATGAAAAGTGAGCTGATTTGCCAGAACCAATCATCAACGGTCTGGTTGTAACTTAATGAAGCAAACTGAGGATCGGCGATCTGAGTCTGCCATGTGAGCAGGCTTACTCCCAGAGCAACCAATACAAGCAGGCTTAGCAGTGTCGCTGCCGCATCTGCGCCACGGTTTGGCTCAGGAAAGGCATACAGCCAGGTGATCCAAATGATGCCGAATAGAATGAAGGCTCTGTCCATTGGCGGCAGAATCGTTCTTGGTTCGACAATTTGCTGCCAGCCCAGCCCGCTGAAAATGAACATGAAAATTTGCGCGCAAAGTAAAATGCCAAGCCCCACAAAAGCGCGTTTTGCCTGTGGAAATTCGCTGACCCGCCAGTGATTAAACGCAGATTGCAGCGCGCTCGCCACTGCGAACACCAAAACTATATAATAAATTAAATCCCCGGGGGGAACCGTCAGCTGTGTGAGGATTAAACTGGTAAATGCATTCATGCAGTCACGATTATACTGCCAGTTCAAAAAATATGTCCCACCCAACGTATAATTATCATTACGATGTTCAATAGCAAAAACTCCATTTGGTACGCGGGCGCAGTGATTTTGGCTGCCATCCTCATTCCTGTTATTTTTACAGGGTATTCCTCCATTAAACGTGCAGACTCTGAATTCGCCTCGCAAAATTATGCGAAGGCCTCCGAATATTATCAGCAGGCAGCGCGCCTGCTTCCCTGGCGTACCGACCTTTCGGAAAAGGCGGGCATCGCTGCATACGCAAGCAACGATTATTCAACTGCGATTGCTTACTTGAGGAAGCCTTTACCGCGTACTGAACAAGGCTGGCTGGCATTGGGAAATTCCTATCTGAACATGAACGAGACGACTTCTGCGCTGCAAGCATATCAGCAGGGTTTGCGCTTTTATGATTCCGCTTCGCTGTATTCCGGGCTTGCCTTCATTTATCGCGGCCAAAAGGATTGGCCAGCTGAGCGGGATGCACTTCAGAATCAATTGCGCCTCGACATCAGCGATGCCTACACTCATTATAGACTTGGTCTCCTGTTGACCTTCCTTGCTCCGCAACAAGCTCTTTCTGAATTAACGCTCGCCTCTTCGCTGGACCCTGAAACTGATTCGGCCGTGCAGACATTGACCGCCGCCTTGAATCTATCAGCCACGCAGCCCGACGCATCCGAGCAAATGTTGACGATTGGACGCGCTCTTGGTCTCGTACAGGAGTGGGAGTTGTCGCTTGCGGCATTTGAGAAAGCAATCGAATTGGACGGGGAAAATGCCGAGGCGTGGGCATGGCTTGGCGAAGCGAAACAGCAGATCGGTCAAAATGGAAGCGTGGAACTTGATCGCGCATTGACTCTTGATCATAAATCGGTCATCGTTCGGGCACTGCGCGGCTTGTATTGGAATCGTCAAGGAAAATACGAACAGATGCGTGCCGAATACGCGCTTGCCGCAGAGTTTGACCCAGCCAACCCTGCGTGGCAGGCATCGCTGGGAGATGCATATCTTAAGTTGGGCGATCTGGCTTCTGCTTTGAACAGCTATCAAAGAGCCGCTGAACTTGCACCGACTGATCCAACGTACTGGCGGCTGCTGGCTGTTTTTTGTGCGGAGAACGGAATTCATGTGGAAGACATCGGTTTGCCCGCCGCGCAAAATGCCGCACAGCTTGCGCCGAACGATCCTTTTGCATTGGATACTTTGGGCTGGGCGTATCTATCTTCAGGAAGATATGCCAATGCGGAGCAAACGTTGCTGGATGTTATTTCCAGTTACCCGAATCATTTTCCCGCGTACATTCACCTTGCCATGACGCATCTTGCACAGGGTAACCGCGCTGCTGCGTTCAATCAATTGACTTTTGTCCGTGATGCGGACGCGGGCGGCAATTATGCGGCGCTAGCCGACGAGATGTTAAAGCAGTATTTTCCTTAAATCATAAAACATCCCGAAAATTTTTTTCGGGATGTTTTATGATTACTTCGGGGAAAATAAAATATCTTCCACTGGTGTTTTCAACTGCAAGCGCCGCCCTGTGATCTTCATTAAATCCGCAAGGGATTTTTTCTTTGTGCCATCCCACAGGACGAGATTATCCCTTTGTTTCGCCATGTATTCTTCCAGTTTTCCGAAATCTGAATAGTTGTCAAAGAAACTTACGAGGCGGCGGAAAAGTTTGGGCATGACCAAAACATCCTCCTGCAGAGTTCTCATGTCGAGCAGGGTGAAATCGGGCGTGCGGTCAATGGACCAGATGCCGCGCTTGGTTTTTCTGGCGCGGGTTACCACTGCGCGAATCTTTTCTGCGAAGATTCTGTCGGTTGTGGTGTAGAAGGTGGGATAGACCAATCCTTCGCGTGCCAGTTGAAAATTGAGCGAGTCTTCCACAGGCAGAGTGTTTGAATCCATGACAGCACCGTCGATCAGTTTTGCGTTTTTCGGGAATACATAGCTAACAGGGCGTCCGAAGCGGTCTGTCGAAGCGGAGGCAATGAAGCCTGCCTTGCCATCATCTGCATCCACGATCTGGGTTACGCTCAGGCTGTACGTCACTGACTTTATGTTGAGCATATCCAATAAAGATTCTAGCGCGGCGATCGCAAATGCCCGCGATTGGTGATAGCCTTCATAATGTGTTTCGAGCGCATCGATCGATTCCACGCGTAGTTGTTTCTTTTTGGCGGCCTTGAGAGCGGGAGTGTCCCAAGCAAAGAAATCCCAATTCTCCGCTTTGTCTGCCTGAAAACGAATCGAGTCACCGTCGGGTTGAAAGCCTTTTACGTGAAACGTCCCTGCAATAATTTTGTAAAGCGCCATCATAGTCTCCTTTGTTCGTGTATTTATTATAGGAAATTTCCCTGCCAAAGGCAACCAACTCACAGTAAAATCAGCATATGCCTACGGTCCGCTTTCCCGCGTTGATGAAATTCTATGTGGACAACCAGAGTGAATTTGAAGTGAATGGTTCCTCAGTTGCCGAATTGATCGACAATATCCTCGTTCTTTATCCCGCGCTGAAACCGCATTTGTTTGATGCAAAGGGCGACCTGCGCAGACACTTCAATATTTTTGTGAACGGCATTCATCTGCAGGATTTGGATGGAATGGATACGAAACTAAAAGACGGGGACAAGGTTATCCTCATGGCATCCGCAGCCGGGGGATAATTTTTTCATTGACAAATCGGGTAAGATACGTAAAATAGCCAACATCTAATCGAAAATGAAATCATCCAACCTTTACTTACATTGCTTGTGTCTATCGCGGGGCTCGTAGCCGCCGCCTGAGACAGACCCTCCGCAGTCAACGGAATCAGACGGTAGGACGACCCCCGCTTGCAGAATTTTGCATAGTGTGGCGTTTGTTCGCCGTCTTTTTGTTTACCCGTTGGCTGCTTTTAATTTAAGAGATTTCATGACTTTACTAGACTTTAGATTAGCTGAATCAAACTTACGCTCGCTGGATGGACTGCCTGCCCACGTTGGGAATACGCCTCTCCTTCCGCTTCGCAGACTAAGCCTTGGCCTGTCTCCTCGTGTCCAAATATTTGCCAAAGCTGAATGGTTTAATCCCGGCGGCTCTGTCAAGGACAGGCCTGCGTTGAACATTATCCAGACCGCCATCCTGAATGGGGATTTGGGCAATGGCAAACGCCTGTTGGATTCCACCTCTGGAAACATGGGAATTTCATACGCCACCTTTGGCGCAGCGCTGGGAATCCCCGTCACATTGGCGTTGCCAGCCAGCGCCAGTTCCGAGCGCATCGCCATTCTCAAAGCCTTGGGTGCGGAATTGATTCTTACAGATCCGCTCGAGGGTTCGGATGGTGCCATTCTCAAAGCGCGAGAGCTCGCCGCCGAAAAACCAGACTTGTATTGGTATGCCAATCAATATAACAACCCTGCCAATCCGCAGGCACATTACATCTCCACAGGACCAGAGATCCTTTGCCAGACAGACGAGCAAATAACTCATTTCATTGCAGGTCTTGGCACTTCCGGCACACTGATGGGCACGGGACGTTATCTGCGTGAGCAATTGCCGAATGTGAAGATTTTGGCATTCCAACCCGATGCATCTTTCCATGGCTTGGAAGGACTCAAGCACATGCCGACCGCGATCAAGCCTGGGATTTATGATGAGTCATTTGCTGGCACTCCGCTCACAGTTAAGACGGAGGCGGCGCACGAGATGGTAATCCGTTTGGCGCGGGAGGAAGGCCTCTTCGTGGGGATATCCTCCGGGGCGGCGGCTGTGGCTGCGCTTCAAGTGGCACGTGAATTGGATGAAGGCGTTGTGGTGACATTATTCCCCGATGCTGGCTATAAATATTTAAGCGACAAAAGTTTGTGGGAGAGTAAGTAATGCTGTCGGTTTCAAGTGAATTGATCGGACAAATTAGCAGGCATGTTGAGGAAGCCTACCCTGAAGAGGGGGCTGGCTTTTTGATCGGCGTGGAGGGTGAAGTGCGGCAGATTTTGTCTTTGCCCAATGCGCGAGAGGATGAGGCTCGTCACAACCGATTTTTGTTCACGCCTGAGGATTATCTCACTGCTGAATTGAAAGCTGACAGCCTTGGCTTGAGCTTGATCGGTGTATTTCATTCGCATCCCGATTGCCCGAACATCCCTTCTGAATATGACCGTGAATGGGCGCAGCCTTTTTTCTCCTACGTCATTACGCGTGTGGATGCGGGCAAGGCGGTCAATCACCGCTCATGGCGGCTGGTGGAAGATCGTTCGAAGTATGAAGAAGAAGAGATTTCTATTCAATAGATATATCGGTGGTTGAGTACAGCGAAGCCCGTATCGAAACCACCAAATTATAAAAACACACAGGATTCTTAATATGACATCGCAAACTTTACAAAAAGTGGACCACTCCGCATTAAAAAC
>JAEURE010000065.1 GCA_016789485.1 Anaerolineales bacterium
CACCACGCGCATATCGCTGCCTGCATGGCCGAGCATGGACTGAATGAACCCGTCATCGGCGTATCGTTTGATGGGACAGGTTACGGCGAAGATGGCGCAATTTGGGGCGGGGAATTTTTGGTTGGAGATTACAAGTCTTTTCAACGCGCGGCCCATTTGGAATATTTCCCCTTGCCCGGCGGAGATGCTGCGATTCGGAAACCTGCACGCACGGCACTGGCCTTGTTATGGAGCCTCGGCTTGGAGTGGGATGAGCAGCTGGACTCAGTTGCTGAATTCAGCGCGAAAGACTTGGTTGTTTTAAATACACAGTTGGAGAGAAAAATCAACACGCCATTGACCTCGTCGATGGGACGGTTGTTCGATGCGGCGGCAGCTTTGGCGGGTGTTCGGCAAAAGGTTAATTATGAAGGGCAGGCGGCCATCGAGTTCGAGGCATTGGCAGATCCTGCTGAGGCAGGGATGTATTCCTTTGGTGTTGAATCAGGCTTGGTCGGAGTCCGAGGCGTTGTTGAGGCGTTGGTAAAAGATGCAGCCGCAGGAATTCCCATCCAAAAAATTTCGGCACGATTTCACAATGGTCTCGCAGAAGGGGTGCGGGAGATGGTTGCGAAAATCAACGCAGAAACGGGGATTCGGCTTGTCGTTTTGTCAGGCGGAGTCTGGCAGAATATCACACTATTAGGACGAACATTATCACTATTAAGAAAAGATGGATTCGAAGTATACATACATCGAGAGGTTCCGACGAACGATGGCGGACTCTCGTTAGGGCAAGCCGCAATTGCGGCAGCTAGATTGAGAGGTTGAAATGTGTTTAGGTGTGCCAGGAAAAATTGTTGAGACATACAAAAAAGACGGGCTGCATATGGCCAAGGTGGACTTCGGTGGAATTTTCCGCGAAGCCTGTTTGGATTATGTGCCCGAGGCGAAGGTTGGCGAATATTGCATTATCCATGTTGGGTTTGCGATCAGCCTATTGAGTGAATCAGAAGCGTTGGAAACGCTTGAACTGTTGCGGCAGATCGGGGCTATCGAAGAAGAATTGGGGCCTGAGACAGTAACATGAAGTATGTGACCGAATACCGAGATGCGGCGCTGGTAAAAAATGTGATCGAAGAAATTCGTCGCACCATAACTCGCCCGTGGACGTTGATGGAAATTTGCGGCGGACAGACACACGCGATCGTGCGTCATGGCATTGACCAGTTGCTGCCGCCAGAAATTGAATTGGTGCATGGGCCAGGCTGCCCTGTGTGTGTGACTCCGCTGGAGTTGATCGACAAGGCATTGGAAATTGCATCTCAGCCGAATGTGATCTTCTGCTCGTATGGTGATATGCTGCGCGTGCCCGGTTCTGGGCGTGACCTGTTTTCTGTGAAGGCGCAGGGCGGGGATGTGCGCGTGGTCTATTCTCCACTGGATGCTGTGGCATTGGCTGAGAAAAACCCAGACAAGCAAGTTGTCTTTTTCGCGATCGGGTTTGAAACCACTGCCCCACCGAATGTGATGAGCGTGATCCAGGCTCAGCGACTCGGATTGAAAAATTATTCTGTGCTGGTTTCGCATGTCCGCGTGCCGCCTGCCATGAAAGCGATTTTAGGTTCGCCGCACAACCGCGTGCAGGGATTTCTGCTTGCGGGGCATGTCAATGCGGTGATGGGTTATCACGAATATCCGCCGCTGTTGGAAGAGTTCAAGATTCCGATGGTGGTGACTGGCTTTGAGCCGCTTGATATTGTGCAGGGAATTTTGACAACTGTTCAGTTACTCGAAGCTGGCAAGATCGAAATTGGAAACGCATACTCCCGCGCTGTGACCTTTGAAGGTCTGAAGCCCGCACAGGATGCCATCCATAAAGTGTTCATGGAATGTGACCGAACATGGCGCGGCATTGGCATGATCCCGATGAGCGGATGGTGTCTGCGACCTGAGTTTGATGAATTCAATGCTGAGAAACGATTCAACGTGGGAGATATCCACACGAAGGAATCCCCTCTTTGCATTGCAGGTCAAATCCTGCAGGGATTGAAGAAACCGCACGATTGTCCCGCGTTTGGCAAGGAATGTACGACAGAAAATCCGCTCGGCGCGACGATGGTTTCGTCTGAGGGGGCGTGTGCGGCGTATTATAAGTATGGAAGATAAATAAAGAGTGGAAAGTGGAAAAAGTTCACTCGCTACTTTCCATGAATGAGGTTTTTATGACTGACGAAACAATCAACATCGAAGGCGCGGTCTGTGCTCCACCGCTGACTCATAACGAGCAGATCGTAATGGGACATGGCGCGGGCGGACGGATGAGTCATCAGTTGATCCAAAAGGCGTTCATGTCTGCATTTGATAACCCCGCTTTGCGAGCGGGTGATGATGCGGCGCGGGTTGAATCAAATTTGCATGCAAACCTTGCCATCAGTACCGATGCGCATGTGGTCTTTCCGCTGTTCTTTCCTGGTGGTGATATTGGCAAGCTTGCGGTCTGCGGCACGGTCAACGATGTGGCGATGCTTGGCGCGAAGCCGCTGTATTTGACTGCGGGATTTATCCTCGAAGAAGGCCTGCCAATGGAAACGCTCAAGCAGGTGGTAGCTTCAATGAAAGCTGCCGCCGATGAAGCGTGCGTGCAAATTGTGGCGGGCGATACAAAGGTTGTGCAAAAAGGAAAAGCGGACGGACTTTACATCACCACGGCTGGTGTTGGTGTGGTGCGCGAGGGAGTCTCCATCAGCGGGGCGAATGCCAAAGCGGGCGATGCAGTTATCCTGTCTGGTTCGATCGGCGACCACGGTATTGCGGTTCTGGCCGCGCGCGGCGAGTTGGGATTTCAATCCAACCTGCAAAGCGATGTCGCTCCGCTCAATCATTTGATCGATGCGATGATGAATGCAAGCAGCAACGTGCATGTGCTGCGCGATCCCACACGCGGCGGATTAGCGACCACGCTCAACGAAATTGCGAATCAATCCAACGTGGGCGTTTTACTGAACGAAGAAACGCTTCCCGTCCACCCCGAAGTTGCTGCTGCTTGCGAGATGCTTGGATTCGACCCGTTATATGTCGCCAACGAAGGCAAGCTCGTGACGATGGTTGCACGCGAAGATGCAGAAAAAGTTCTGGCTGCCATGCATGCCACAAAATATGGCGAAGGTGCAGTCATTATTGGTGAAGTCGCCGCTGAGCCTCGCGGACGCGTACTACTCAAAACCGCTTTGGGCAGTACCCGCATTGTGGATATGCTGGCTGGCGAGATGCTGCCGAGAATTTGTTAATTCGGAATCACGGGCTGGGGGTTATCTTTTCATGTTGCTAATCACGGGGCAAAAAGTGCAAAATTTCCTCTTGACTCTGGTCTGCATATTTGTTATTATGTTATCGATAACATGTTATCGATAACATTACCCAAAAGGATAATACCTTGATCCCTTCTGAAAGAAGAAAACGCATCACGATTAAGGATGTAGCGCAGGCAGCCGGGGTATCCACCCAAACTGTTTCGCGTGTGATGAATAAGTTTTCTTATGTTTCAGAAGAGACCCGTCAGCGTGTGGAAGCTGTGGTTGAGCAATTAAACTACCGCCCCAGCACCCTTGCACGCAGTTTAAGTCAACAACGCAGTTATACCCTGGGGGTCGTCACATTTGGTCTCAAATATATTGGACCATCTCGAACTCTCAACGGCATTGCCGATAAAGCAGATGAACTCGGTTACATGCTTTTGATGAAAGAACTCGACAATTTCGATATAAATAGTATAGATGGTGTAATCGACTCACTTTTAGCCCGACAGGTGGATGGAATATTATGGGTTGCTCCGGAGATCGGAGAAAATCACAACTGGCTTGACGAGCGCCTTGGAAAAATCCCTGTACCGGTACTATTCCTTGCAATGGAACCGCGCAACGGCATCTCCAGTGTTGCAACAGATAATTATCAAGGCGGTGTTTTGGCAGTGCAACATCTGCTGGATTGCGGACGAAAAAATATCGGGCACATTTCAGGTCCATTGACATGGTGGGAAGCTGATGAACGCAAGCGCGGCTGGCGTGAAACGCTGCTCAAGATGGGCATGGATGCCTCAGATCAGCACTGTACCGAAGGAAATTGGTCATCAGCCAGCGGAGATCAGGCGTTTATTCAGCTGCTTGAAGCGTTCCCGCAGATGGATGCGGTTTTTGTCGCCAACGATCAAATGGCTCTGGGTGTTTTGCGTGAAGCCCATCGACGGAACATCCCGATCCCTGAGCAATTGGCTGTTATCGGTTTTGACAATATTCCAGAATCGGCATATTTTTACCCCGCCCTGACAACCATCTCTCAAGATCTCCAAATGCTTGGAGAACAAGCCGTGCAAAGCATAGTGGAAATGATTCAGGCGCGACAAGGCAATCAATCTGTCATTGCACAATCAAGGTTCATACAACCCACCCTGATTGTTCGTGAAAGTACGAAGCGGGTTTGAGGTTATTTTCATCCCGTCCTTTCATTTGATATCCTGAAGAAACCAAAAGTAAGGAGGTGAGGCAAAAGGGAAGTGAAAGTGTTTGGCAAGAAGGAAGTGCACACTGGTCGATTGGCGTCTGATGTGCACGCTCCGGGAAAAGATAATATATGGATCGCAACAGTTTTTATCTTTTCCAACTCAGTACGCCAATAAATAACCATCCATTAATCAAGGAGAAGAAATGTCTAAGAACCTGCTTTACAAACTTTTGGCGGTAGTAATGCTAGCCAGCCTCGTCCTCTCTGCTTGCGGCGCTTCCGGTTCAGGCGATACTGGTGGAGATAAGAAGTTGGTTGGTATTTCCATGCCCACCAAAACCTCCACCCGCTGGATTTCCGACGGCGAAAGCATGGTCAAGTCCTTCCAAGACCTTGGCTATGACACCGATCTGCAGTTTGCTGACAATGACATCCCGAACCAGATCGCCCAGATCGAAAACATGGTCACCAAGGGCGCAGATGTGCTCGTAATCGCCGCCATTGACGGCTCGACGCTCTCTGACGTTTTGGGCAAGGCCAAGGAAGCTGGCGTGCTCGTGGTTGCCTATGACCGCCTGATCTCCAAGACCGAAAATGTTGATTACTACGCTACGTTCGATAACTTCGGCGTCGGCGTGATCCAGGGAACCCAGCTTCTCAATGGGCTCGGACTCACCCCCGGTGAAGCGGCCCCTGCTGGCGTTGGTCCTTTCAACGTTGAACTCTTCGGTGGTTCACCTGATGACACCAATGCCTTCTACTTCTATGATGGCGCTATGTCCGTCATCCAGCCCTTCATCGACTCAGGCACGATCGTTATCCCCAGTGGTCAAATGGGCATGGACGTAGTCGGTACCCTGCGCTGGGATGGCGCTGTGGCTCAGTCTCGCATGGAGAACATCCTGAGCGCCAACTACACTGACAAGCGCGTTGATGCCGTTCTCGCCCCGTACGATGGTCTTAGCCGCGGTATTATCGCTGCCTTGCGCGGCGTTGGTTACGGCACCGCCGACCAGCCCTGGCCCGTCATCACCGGTCAGGATGCGGAAGTTGCATCTGTGAAAGCCATGATTGCTGGCGAACAGACCTACACCGTGTTCAAAGACACCCGCGAACTCGCTGCCCAAACCGCCAAGATGGTGGACCAGGCTCTCAAGGGCGAGACCGTTGATGTCAACGATACCAAGACCTATGACAACGGCGTGAAGGTTGTTCCTTCCTATTTGTTGACCCCCTACAGTGTCGATATCAACAACTACGAAAAACTCCTTATTGACAGCGGCTATATCAAGGCTGAAGATTTGAAGTAACATGTTTTAATTGGTGTGTGAGGCATTGTGCCTCACACACCAATTTCTTAAGCGGTACAATCGTAGAAAAACGATCAAGGATAGAAAAAACCATGTCTGATACCATCCTCGAAATGCGAAACATAACCAAGACGTTTCCCGGCGTTAAGGCGCTTGATAATGTGAGCTTTAGTGTCAAACGGGGTGAGATTCACGCCCTGGTGGGAGAAAACGGGGCGGGTAAATCGACTTTGATGAAGGTGTTGAGTGGTGTCTATCCGTATGGCACGTATGATGGGGAGATCTATTTTGAAGGCAAAGAGTGCAGGTTCCATGATATCAGCCAGTCCGAAGCAGTGGGTCTTGTAATTATTCATCAGGAACTGGCCCTGATCCCTTATCTTTCCATTACTGAGAACTTGTTCCTCGGGAACGAACGCGCAAAAAATGGAATTATTGACTGGAACGAATCTGTTTCCAGAACGAAGGAATTGCTGGAAAAAGTGGGGCTATATGAATCTCCAAATACATTAATTACGAACATGGGCGTCGGCAAACAACAGCTGGTTGAGATTGCCAAAGCTCTGGCGAAGGAAGTCAAACTCCTCATTTTGGATGAGCCCACCGCCTCCCTCAATGAAAAAGACAGCGAAAAACTGCTTCAGTTATTACTGCAATTTAAATCGCATGGTATTGCATCGATCTTGATTTCTCACAAGCTGAGCGAGGTTTCGAAGGTGGCAGACTCCATAACCATTCTTCGCGATGGCGCCACGATCGAAACATTGGACGCTCATAAAGATGTCATCACTGAAGACCGTATCATCCGCGGCATGGTCGGTCGTGACATGACTCACCGTTTCCCGCCGCGCGAATCGAATATTGGTGAAGTAATCTTCGAGGTCAAGAACTGGAACGCGTATCATCCAATCCATGAACACCGCAAGGTGAGCGATAATGTCAACATCAAGGTCCGAAAAGGTGAGGTGGTTGGCATCGCCGGGTTGATGGGCGCGGGCAGGACCGAACTGGCAATGAGCATTTTCGGCCGTGCATACGGATCACGGATCAGCGGTCAGGCTTTCAAAAATGGAAAAGAGATCGATCTCAGTTCCATTGATAAAGCCATCGCCAATGGTGTTGCATATGCAACGGAAGATAGAAAGGCTTATGGTCTGATTCTGATCGAACAGATCAAGGATAACATTACGCTGGCGAACCTTGAGGAAATTTCAGAAGCCGGCATCGTCAATGAGCCCAAGGAATTGACCGTCACTCGCGAATACCGTGACAAACTGAATATCAAATGCTCGAGCATTCTACAATTGGCTGTCAATCTCTCCGGCGGCAACCAGCAAAAGGTTGTTCTCAGCAAGTGGTTGTTTGCAAATCCTGATATTTTGATCCTTGATGAACCTACTCGTGGCATTGATGTGGGTGCCAAGTATGAAATTTATACAATTATCAATCGTCTTGCCAGTGAAGGCAAAGGCATCATCATGATCTCCTCCGAACTCCCGGAAATCCTGGGCATCTGTGACCGAATCTATGTGATGCGCGACGGCAAGATCGTTGGCGAGATGACTGCCAAGGAAGCGTCGCAGGAACTCGTAATGAAATACATCATGACCCAAGAGGCAATTGAACAATGAAAACCCTGTCCAACCTTTTCAAGAATAACATTCGCGAATATGGAATGTTGATCGCACTCGTTGCGATCATGATCTTCTTCTACTTCGTGACGGACGGTATCTTAATGAGGCCGGTCAACATCACTAATCTTGTTCTGCAAAACAGTTACGTCATTATCATGGCGCTGGGCATGCTGTTGATCATCGTATCCGGTTGGATCGACCTGTCCGTCGGATCGATCGCTGCTTTTGTGGGCGCGATTGCCGGCGTCATGATGGTCAAATGGGGTTGGAATTGGGCGCTGGCCATGGTAGTCTGTTTACTGGTAGGCGGCTTGATTGGTGCCTGGCATGGGTATTGGGTCGCTTACGTAAAGATTCCAGCATTCATCGTGACATTGGCTGGTATGTTGATTTTCCGAGGTTTAACACTGGTTATGGTGCGTGGAGAGGCAATTGGTCCATTCCCCGTGCAGTTCAGCAGGATTAGTGCCGGCTTTATCCCTGATTTCTTCAAGATGCAGGGCTTTCATTTGACAACAATCCTGATCGGCATCATCGTTTCCATCCTCCTGATCTGGTCTGACCTGCGCACCCGCCAAAATCAGATGAAATACGGTTTTGAGGTCACTCCCTTTTATTTCTTTGTAGCCAAACAAGTTTTGATCACAGCAGCTGTCATGGGGTTTTGTTACTTGATGGCTTCGTATAAGGGCATTCCAAACGTTCTTGTGATCATGTTCCCGCTCGTTGCAGCATACGCCTTCCTGACCAACCAAACTGTCATTGGTCGCCGCATCTACGCGCTGGGCGGCAATGAAAAGGCTGCCCGCCTCTCGGGCGTCAATACTCCGCGTTTATTGTTCCTTACATTTGTTAACATGGGCGTCCTTGCAGCACTTGCAGGGATGATCGTGGCTGCCCGCTTGAACAGTGCCACTCCGAATGCGGGCGAAGGTTTTGAGTTGGATGTGATCGCTGCGTGTTTCATCGGCGGCGCCTCTGCCAGCGGCGGCATTGGTACCGTCATCGGCGCAGTGGTGGGAGCCTTTTTCATCGGCGTGATGAACAACGGCATGTCCCTTCTCGGCGTGGGCATCGACTGGCAGCAGGCGATCAAAGGCTTTGTTCTATTGCTTGCAGTTTTCTTCGATGTATACAACAAGAACAAGAGTTCATAAGTTAAGCAAACACATCAAATGAAGGCAGTTTGCTTAACTGCCTTCATTTTTGGAAAAAGTATTCATCATTAAGTAGTAAATTTTCGGAAAATAATATATATGTGTATTAATTAAAGCGAATTGAGTTTTCGTAAATATTGTATTGCCAAAGGACAAAGTACATGGATGACATCCTAGTGAAATTATTACAGGAAGAACAGGAACTTCAGTTCATAAGTTTCAATGAATCCACAGCCTGGCAGATCGGCAGCCAGATGGTGGAGCATGCGATGCGTGAGAACATCCCCATCACGATTGATATTCAACGCGGAGAACATCAACTGTTTCACGCCAGCATGCCCGGCACCGCCGCGGACAATGACGAGTGGGTCAAACGAAAAGTTCGTTTGGTGAATCGCTTCGGCCACAGTTCGTTTTACATGGGGCAATTGCTAAAGAGCAAGGGCAAAAGTATCGAAGAAAGTTTTCTCATCCCTGAAAGTGAATTTGCTGCGCATGGCGGCTGCTTCCCCATTATCGTAAAAGGCACAGGCATGATCGGGATGATCACCGTCTCTGGTTTGCCACAAGAAGAAGACCACAAATTCGTTGTTGAATCGATCCGCGCATTTTTAGCCAAGGAGAAATAACATGGGACTAAATCCAGTAATTGACATGTTGGGGCGCAGACTGCGATTAGCCGTCATCGGCGGCGGGTCTGGATCCTTCATCGGCGCAATGCACCGACAGGCAGCGCGACTCGATGACCGTTATCAGATTGTGACAGGCATCTTTTCGTCTGATCCTGCCAAGTCGAAGAAAGATGCGATGGAACTTGGGATGGACGCCAATCGCATTTATCCAAGCGTCAAAGAAATGCTGGATGGTGAAGCCGCACGCAAAGACGGTGCGGATGTGATTGCCATCATGACTCCGAATGACAGCCATTTTGATTATGCCATGTGGGCATTGGAACGCGGCTTTGACGTCATCTGTGATAAGCCGATGACCAATACGCTCGAAGAAGCAGAAACCCTGCATAAAAAAGTGATGGGGACGGGCCTGGTCTTCTGCCTCACCCACAACTACACAGGCTACCCAATGGTGCGTCAGGCGAAAGCAATGGTCGCAGATGGGCAGCTTGGCACGATTCGACTCGTTCAGGTGGAATATGTTCAAGGCGGCAAAGCAGATGAAAGCAAGCCTGATCCGTCCGAGTCGTGGAGATTCGATCCCGTTCGCGGAGGTCCATCCCTCGTAATGGGCGACATCGGTTCGCACGCGCATAATCTGGTACGCTTCGTTACCGGACTTGAAATTGCAGAGGTTGCCGCGGAGATTGGCAACATCGTGCCGAACAGGGCGGTACACGATTATGGCGGCGCGTTATTACGCTTCGATAACGGCGCACGCGGAAGTTATTGGGTAACACAAGCGGCAGCGGGTGTGGAGAATTGTCTGCGCATTCGCGTGAGTGGCACAAAGGGTTCGCTGGAATGGATGCAGGAATTCCCACAGGCATTGACCTTCAAGCCATTGGGTGCGCCATCACAAAACAGAACTCCCAACGGACCCGGCACATTGCCGCTCTCTGCACGTTGCACTCGCTTGGTCGCGGGGCATCCCGAAGGTTTCCCCGATGGCTTTGCAAATATCTACTCCGATGCTGCTGAAGCGATTGCCGCCAGGAGGTCAGGGAAGACCCCCGATCCCCTGGCAATGTATTTCCCGAACTCGTTCGATGGCTTGATGACTTTGAAATTTGTCTTCAGCGCCATCGCATCCAGCAAAAACAATGGGCAGTGGACGAAATGCCAGGAATAAAAGATGCCTAACTCTGGGATTATTCTTGTAACAGGCGCAACAGGAAAAGTAGGCAAGGCTTTCATCAATCGCCTTCTTGCTGATTCACGTTTCAATTCTTTCACCGTTCGTGCCCTGTGCCACAACCGCGAGCTTCCCCCTCATCCACGCATTCAAAACATTCACGGCTCCATCGAACATCGCGACCTCGTTGAACAAGCGATGGACGGCGTCACACATGTTCTGCATCTTGCAACTGTCAAAGAGACACCCGAACAA
>JAEURE010000066.1 GCA_016789485.1 Anaerolineales bacterium
ATAGGGTCGCAACCCACGAGAAGAACTTCACGCCTGTAGGAATGGCAACCAGCAAGGTGCTGTACATGAACGGCACGCGCAGATATTCATTCATGCCTGAAGTGAACATATGATGCGCCCAAACGACAAAGCCTACTAGAGCAATACCGAGGGAGGACATGGCGATCCAGCGATAACCGAACAATGGCTTGCGGGCAAAAACAGGCAACAGTTCGGAAATCACACCGAGACCGGGCAGAACGAACACGTACACCGCAGGATGTGAGTAGAACCAGAACAAATGCTGGAAGAGCACTGGGTTACCACCTTTGGCAGGGTCAAAAAAGCCCATACCAAAAAGGCGCTGGAACATCACCAACTGGAAGGAAAGGCCGATCAACTGGGTTGCGGTAAGAGCAATAATTGAAGTGGCGACAGCCGCCCACACAAAAATGGGCATGCGCATGGCAGTCATGCCTTTGGCGCGCATACGAAGAACTGTAGCGATCACGTTCAATGCGCCCAAAATGGAAGACCACCCTGCTGTAAACACACCAAGGAAGAACATCTGCATACCCACAGGAGCGCGCGCAGAAAGCGGCGGGTAGCCCGTCCAGCCTGTGTCAAAGCCGCCGAGGACAAGGCTCATTAACAAAAGTACGGCCGCAGGGACGGCAATCCAGAACGAAAAAGCGTTCATACGTGGGAACGCCATATCCTGCGCGCCAAGCAGCAACGGCACAACATAATTAATGATGCCTGAAATGCCCAAAAGAATGGACACGATCATGATCATGCCGTGCAGGGACATCAAGGTGTTATAAAGCTGCGGTCCGTTTTGACCGAATATCTGCACATCCTCAGTGAGGAATTGCAATTGGGAAGCAGCAAGTTCCGTGCGGAAGATCAAAGCAAACAGACCGCCAATGCTGATCAATGCCAGCGCGACCACTGTGTATTGAATGCCGATCACTTTATGGTCAAGGGAAACACTGAAGTATTTCTCCCAGCCAGAATATTTCTCTTCATGAACTTCAGGGGTATCGATCCCGCGCGCCCACTTGAACCAATCCGTTACCGCCCCGTTGCCGCCCAAGAAGAAAAGCACGCCGATAAAGCCGCCCAACACCCAGGCTGGCTCCGTAAAGAAAAATTTGTCAGTAACACTCAACCCCATTGCGGCGCGAATGCCGGTAATCAAACCGGCGCCCAACAAGGTGCCGATAAATTGCCAGAATAATCCTCGCGCGAAGGCAGTTGCAAAAAACTTCTTCATTTTATTCCATCCTCCGCCTGTTATTTCAACGTCTTGAGATACGCAATAATGTTCGCGATCTCTTCATCGGTCAATGCTGTATAAGGCGGCATGCTGGAAGGTGAGAAACCAGCCACTTCATGCGCCAACGGCTCGCGAATGGATTGGATGATGTAAGCATCATCCGCCACAGCAGATGTACCGTCTGCAAATTCACGCACAGAACCGTAGGTTCCCAACCACGACGGTCCTACCAATTTCGAACCATCGATTGAGTGACAGCCGATACAACCGTTCTTCACCGTCAGCAATTGACCAATCGCCTCGGGAGTCTGAGCCGCCGCAGCAATGGCCGCCTGCTCTGCGATCCACGCATCATAATCAACCTGCGCATCCACGATCACAGGATTTTCCATTTTGTAATGGGACATGCCGCAAAGTTCCGCGCAGCGGACTTTGTAATCACCGATCAGCGTCGGGGTGATTCTGTACCTCGTCACGCGCCCAGGCACAACGTCCTGTTTGACGCGGAATTCAGGCACCCAGAACGAGTGAATCACATCCGATGATTCCATCAAGAGCACAACCTGCTGATTCACGGGCAAATGCAATTCAGTCGAGACGATCCCATATTCGGGGTATTCAAAAGTCCAGGAAAATTGCTGGCCCCTCACCTTGATCTCAATTGCATTCGGGTCCACGCGGTTTGTTTCACCGAGCGAATAAGCGCCCATATAAGCAAAAGCCAACACCAGAAACAAGGGAAGCACAGTCCATGTGATCTCCAGATTGGTGTTGCCCTCAATATGTTCGCCGTCGCCGGTCTCACCCTTCCTGCGCCGAAAAACAACAAGGCTGTAAACCAGCGGCACAAAAATGAGCGCGAACAGGAATGACATCGCGACGACCTGCCAGTTCCATAACCAGTCAATCGAAACCGCCTGCGCGCTGGCCTGAACAGGCATAAGCCCTGCAGAGTCAAGACCGACGTAAGTGAGAACGGCCATGACAATGACCAATATTCCCACGATTACAAAGTGTTGCATACGCTCTCTCTCCTATTTAAAAAAATCAAAAGGGAAACCACCCCAAGTTCCACTTATCCTGAAATAAGACTATTTATGTGTGAATTGTCACTATTTTCACAACCTGACCAATATACCAAATTCTTAGTCATTTGTCACTATTTTTTGTGGACATTGTGCGCTTCTTCTTTAACTGAAAGCTGTTCCCGTCCAACCGGCAAAAACAAGCCGACGATGTTTTCACAACATCATCGGCTTGTACGGATTATTAAAATGAGTCTTTAGCCAACACCCAAATCAGCAAGCAGTTCAGTGCTATGTTCGGCCGGGCGGACGTTCTCAAAAACCCGCTTGATATTGCCTTCAGGATCTATCAAGAACGTCGTTCGCAGCACCCCTTCGTATTCCTTGCCCATGAACTTCTTGGGTCCCCACACTCCATACAGATCACAGACCTTGTGATCGTCATCTGCAAGCAATGGAAATTGCAGCTGGAACTTCTTTTTAAACTTTACATGCGAGGCAACTGAGTCAGGGCTGACGCCCAAAATGACAACTCCAGCCTGTTCATAGGCTGAATAATCATCACGGAAATTACAGGCTTCTTTAGTACAGCCCGGAGTATCATCCTTTGGGTAAAAATACAGAACCACGTTCCTTCCGCGATAATCGGAAAGTTTACGGGACACATTGGTATCATCCAGCATTTCAAAATCAGGGGCTGGAATTCCAGCGGGAATCGGCATGACAGGGTCTCTCCTTTTGAAAAGTATATGTAGTGCGCTCCCTCTTCGACGGAGGTGTTGCGGCTCATCTTACGTTATACTGCCTTGCAACTAAAGAAATCAACCGTCCAAAATTTTAAAAATTGCACAAATTAGGCATACCATACGGTATAATTCGGCGGCTTATTGCATACCAAATCAAAAACTGGGGATGTGCTGGAATTGGCAGACAGGCATGACTTAGGATCATGTGCCGCAAGGCGTGTGGGTTCAACTCCCACCATCCTCACTGATAACAAAAAATTTAGACCGTAAAGGTCTGCGAGACCTGAATGGTCTGGAGGAAACTTTGAACATCGAAAAACAATACCAGGAAGACCACTCCGTCAAACTGATCGTGGAAGTGGATCAGGACAAAATGGCGACCTACAAACGCCGCGCGGCGACGAAAATCTCGTCACGCGGGAACATCCCCGGCTTTCGCCCCGGCAAAGCTCCGTATGATGTTGTTGTCCGCACTTATGGTGAAGGTGCAATCACCGAGCAGGCCGTTGACTTGTTCATCGACATGGAGTATTCCAACATCCTCAAGGAAGCGGATATAAACCCCGGCGCGGCAGGTTCTCTTGAATCGATTGACAGCCTTGAACCGCCCAAGTTCACCTTCCGGGTGCCGCTGGCTCCCGAAGTAGACCTTGGCGATTACCACGCGGTGCGTCTGTCCTATGAATGGAAAGCCCCGGAACAAAAAGATGTGGACGCCGCCCTTGAAGATATGCGCCAGATGTACGCTACTACGGAAAATGTGGAACGCGCCATTGAAATCGGTGACTACGTTTTGGCGGACGTGAAATCAGAAACTACCGAGTTGAACCGCACGGGTTTCGCCACCTTTGTCCGCAAGGAAGATCGAGATACCGAATGGCCTTACAACGGTTTCGCAAAGGAACTCGTCGGGCTGAAGGCAGGCGAAAGCAAAACTGTCAAACACGATTTCCCGGCAGATTGGGAAGTGGAAGAATTAAAAGGCAAAAGTGTTGAGATCGAAGTCACAGTCAAGACCGTTCGCGGCGTGACCCTTCCAGATATCAACGACGAATTTGCCAAAATGACCGGTGCCGGCGAAACTGTGGACGCATTGATGGAAGCCGTGAAGAAGGATGTAGAAGCACGTTCGCAGGCTGAATACGATGACAAATACTTCGTCGAATTGATCGAAAAGATTAAGGAAGGCGCAGTTATCAAATACCACGAACATACCGTTGAACACGAAGGCGAGCACGTGCTTTCGGATTTGACCAACCGTCTGGCCCAGCAGGGTATGGATTTGGAAACCTATTTCAAGGTCCGCAGTACCACCCGCGAGCAGTTCATCGAAGATGAAGTAAAGCCGGTTGCCAAGAAGCGCCTTGAACGCGGCCTGCTCCTGGACGAAGTTGTCCGCAGGGAAAAAATTCAACTGGACAACGAAGCCCTGGATGCTGAATACAACAACACTATTAACAGCCTCGCCATGCAAGGCATGGACTTCAGTAAAGTCCGCGGCGGGCGCAAAGGCCAGAAGCAATTGAGCGAAGCCATTGCCATGGAATCCGCAAGCCGCGTGATGACCCGCAAGGCACTAGACATGATCAAGTCGATTGCGATGGGTGAATACAAACCTGTTGAAGAAGCAAAAGCCGAAGAAACGAAGGAAGAAGTCGCCCCCGCAGAAGATGAGCAGGAAAAGGCATCAGAGTAAGTAATGCTTCTTATTGCAGGCAAGTAATAGATTAAGAGAGAAGCGAATTGCATTGGTGTCTCGAAATTCGAGACACCAATGCCATTACATCACCTATCAAATTTTAATAAAAATCCAACACAAATTGTGTACCATTGTCCCAACTTAAAGGAGACAAACATGATCCCTGACTTCAAAAATGTAGTTCCAATGGTCGTTGAAAACACAGGCCGCGGCGAGCGTGCTTATGATATTTATTCACTGTTGTTGCGCAACAACATTATCTTCCTCGGCACGCCGATTGACGACCAGGTTGCAAATGTGATCGTTGCTCAATTATTGTTCCTCAACCACGAAGATCCTGAGAAGGAAATTCGCATGTATATCAATTCCCCCGGCGGACAGATTTACGCGGGCCTTGCGATCTACGACACGATGCAGATTATCTCAAACCCGATCAGCACTGTCGCTGTGGGTGTCACCGCTTCCTTCGGGACCGTGTTGTTGACTGCCGGCACGAAGGGCCGACGCTACGCCTTGCCACATGCCACCGTCCACATGCACCAGCCTCTCGGCGGAGCACAAGGCCAGGCTACGGATATCGAAATCCAAGCCAAGCAGATTTTGCGCTTGAAGTCTCTGCTCAACGGTGTGATGGCAAAGCACACAGGCCAGCCGCTTGAAGTGATCGAGCGCGACCTTGACCGTGATTACTATCTTGACGCCCAGCAAGCCGTGGACTATGGCTTGGTGGATCAAGTGATTGAAATGCCGGAGAAAGTTCTGAAGTAGTATTTAGCTGGTAATTATTACAAGACCCCGGAGATTTCTCTCCGGGGTCTTGCGTTTATAATGAAGAACTGAAAATGTACTTCGTAATGCGCAACGCGTAAATCCAAAACTTGTACAGAGTTTACCGAAGTATCGAAAATCGTAAATTAAAAATGATTCCTTCAAACATCAAAGCCCTTATCCTCGACATGGACGGTGTGATCTGGAAAGGCGATGCGCCGATCGGAGACTTGCCCGCCACATTCAAAAGAATCCGCGAGCGCGGATTGAAATTTGTCTTTGCTACAAATAACGGGACAAAGACACCCGAAGAATACCAAAAGCGGTTAGCTGAATTTGGAGTGGAAATATCCCCTGAACAAGTGGTGACATCCGCGCTGGGTATTGCCTTTATGCTTGCACAAAAATTTCCGCGCGGGACAAAAATCTTCATGATCGGCGAAGACGGCATCCGCGTGGCGCTGGAAGAAAAGGGATTTGAAATCCTCTCAACTGAAAATGCCCCCGTAGCGCAGGCAGTCGTCATGGGCATTGACCGCAGTATCAGCTTCCAGAAGGTAGCCGAAGCGACTTTGCTGGTTAGGGCGGGCATTCCGTTCTACACAACCAATACAGACAGAACCTTTCCTACTCCACGAGGGGAAATCCCCGGTTCTGGTTCGTGGCTTTCGGTCATCACATCCGCTACAGGCGTAGAGCCGATCGTGGCAGGTAAACCGTTCCCCTATTTGATGGAATTAGCCCTCGAAAAATTGGGGACAAAAAAAGAAGAGACTCTCGTGGTCGGCGACAGGCTGGAGACGGATATCGCCGCAGGTCAATCCGTGGGATGCCTCACTGCGTTTGTTTTGAGCGGAGTTTCCAAACTGGAAGAAGCAAAAGATTGGAATCCGAACATCATTGCTGACAGTTTGGCTGCGCTGGTGGCATAAAAAAGAGACCTGCGTTTTGCAGGTCTCTTTTTAGCATTTAAGTTATTGGCAAGTTTGTGACACATTCGCTACATTGGCTGCCCCTGCACCATTGAAAGCTTCCACTCCAAATGTAGTTACAAAACCTGCGTCACGGAAAGTACCAGATGGGACAGTATACGACTGAGTATTTGGCGATGTAGTGAAAATCACAGCTCCATTTAAATAGATTCTGAACCCACTTTCATTATCTGACATATCCTCCCAAGCGAGAGTCCCGGCATGTTCATACTGAGTACCACTAGCTCCACCCAAGTTACAAGTAAGGGTAATAGTAGGATTGTTCGCGGCAATTGGTTTGGAAGCTGCAGATGTTGCAGTGGGCGTACTCGTATTACCTCCTGGTGTTACTGTCCTTGTTGCGGTACCACCCGTGCCTCCCACTTTGATCACAATAGTCAACGGAGTGCCAAAAGCTTGTGCTTTGTCGTTGGTAAGCCGCCAAGTTCCGCTGGCATCTCCGGCCGCCGTAGGGGCAACCATTGCCACGGAAATATCTACAGATTGGCCAGGGTTGACGGCCTGACCGATTGCAGTTGCCACGCCGCCCATCGCATTTCCTGAAACAAATGCGATCTTATATGTAGCGGTCCATGCGCAAGTGCCGTTGTTTTGTACCTTCCACGTCTTGGTCATGGACTGACCAGGTGTGACCGCTGTATTATCCGGGATGGTCACATCACTGATGTATACGGAATTATCGCATCCGACGGCAACCGAGACAGACTGTGTATTGGTGGCAAATGCCGCAAGTGATGGAAGTGTTGCAACGGCAAAAGGTGTGTTTGTTAAAAATGGAGTCGCTGTCAAAGTAGCGGTAGGCGTTGCAGAAGGCTGGCTGGCGCTCAAGGTCAATTGCTGTGCTTCAACGGTCAATGCCGCGTTGGTGTAGATCGCATTGACATCCTCTTCCGAATTGCTTGATCCACGAAACGCAAAGACGAGGGTGATAACACCGGCTAGACCCAAGACTGCGACCAGAATCCAAATAATCATCTTTTGTTGTTGGTTGTTTCTTGGTTTTAACATAGTTACTCCTTGTTAATTCAATGCAGGGATTTCATTGCAGAAACTATTGGAAATTTTTCTACAAGACCCCTGTGTCTTCTATACATAATACTACCCTATAACGAAAATTTTTGCACAGAAGTTCCCGCTGAGGTCTGCTAAAATAGAAACAATGATAAACATTTACGATCTTGATCTGCCTTCTCTTACGGAACTCCTCAAAGGATGGAATGAGCCTGCCTACCGCGCCAAACAAATCTGGCAGGGGTTATATGTACATCTCTACAACGCGCCGGAGCAGTTTACGAATTTATCCAAACCCCTGCGTGAGAAGATGACAGAAAATTTAACCTTCATGCCGTTTTCGGTGAAGACCTTTCAGGATTCTTCAGACAAACATACCCGCAAGACCTTGTTCGAATTGCCCGACCACAATTTGATCGAGGCGGTTTTGATGCGCTATGGTGACCCAGCAGACACCCACGATGGTCCTGATACACGCACAACCAAACCGCGCCGCACGCTTTGCATATCCACGCAGGCAGGCTGCGCCATGGGATGCGTCTTCTGCGCCACAGGCCAACTGGGATTCAAACGTCACCTTTCCAGCGGCGAGATTGTCTCGCAGGTGATGTATTACGCGCAGATGCTAAAGAAGCAGGATGAAACCGTCAGCAACATCGTTTTTATGGGCATGGGCGAACCCTTCCATAATTATGAAAATACCATGGCCGCAATTGACAGGTTGAACGACTCTGAAGGCTATAACTTCGGCGCCAGACGCTTCACCATCTCGACCGTGGGATTGGTCCCGCAAATTCGGCGATTCGCTGACGAACAGAGGCAGGTGAACCTTGCCATCTCCCTGCATGCCATAGATGATGATGCGCGCGTGGCAATGATGCCTGTCAATAAACGCTATAAAATCGATGAAGTTCTCGAAGCCTGCGAATATTATGTGGCAAAGACCAGCCGCCGCGTCACGTTCGAATGGGCGTTGATCAATGGCGTCAATGACACGCCTGAGGTTGCAAAAAAGCTCGCCTCGAAGCTGCGCGGATTGATGTGCCATGTCAACGCGATTCCGCTCAACCCCACAGCAGGATTCGACGGGCAGGCAACAGACCGTCAGCGTGCAATCCTCTTCAAAGAATCACTGGAGCAAGCCGGGATACCGTGTACGATCCGCATGCGTCGCGGGATTGATATTAATGCAGGGTGTGGTCAACTTGCAGGGGCGGCATCCAAATAAAAAATCATCATCCACTCGGCCACAATGCCTACACGAAGACCCGTAACATTCTTGATATAATACCTCTCACATCCCATTAAACTTTTGCGAATATCATTTGCAATAAGAAATTGATTGAAGTATAGTCAGGCAACTTTATCAAAGGTGAAACTCAATGGAACAAAAACCAAACTGGCTCGAACGCCCCATTCATCCGCTGCTGCCCGCGCTAACCAATGAGATCGCAATTTTTGCGATCGTTATTTTACTTGCCATTGTTACGCGCTTTTACGATCTCGAATCACGCGTCATGAGCCATGATGAAAGTCTGCATACCTACTTCTCCTGGCTGCTTTATCGCGGACAAGGCTACGAACACTCCCCCATGATGCATGGGCCTTTCCAATTCCACATCGTTGCGCTCACGTATTTCCTTTTTGGCGCAAACGACTTCACGTCGCGTATTCCTACCGCATTGTTCAGCATTGCCATCGTTTGGATGGTCTGGTATTGGCGCCGTTATCTCGGAAAATGGGGAGCGCTCATCGCGGGGTTTTTATTGGTCATTTCTCCCTACATGTTGTACTACGGGCGCTACGTCCGCAACGAGTCGTTTGTCGGCTTCTCTGGCATCCTGATGTTGTACGCCATCCTTCGTCATCTTGAAGTTGGCGGTAAAAAATATCTTTTCATGCTTGCAGCTGCCCTTGCGCTTCATTTCACATCCAAAGAAACCTCCTTCATTTATGCTGCCGAAGCGCTAATCTTCCTTGCGATCTATTTCCTCGCGCAGGTCACACGCCGCCCGTGGAAAGAAGCCGAGAAGGATTATCGCACCTTCATCATCACTCTTGGCATCACAATCCTGCTCGTTGGCGCCGCAGCAGGATATGGACTTCTCACCCGCGAAGCGCAAGTCATCTCGGGAACAGAGACTGCCATGCCAAGCAACCCAACAGGGGAAATATCGCCTCTTGCCCCGCCCGAAACTGCCGCACCTTCGTTGACAACCATCCTCGCTGTGCTTGCCTTGGCATCCCTTGTGGTCACAGCCTATTTCCTCATTCGCGGCTATGGATGGGAACGCATCCGCAACGAACGCTCCTTTGACTTGCTCATGGTCACAGGCACGATCGTCCTCCCCCAACTATCTGCCTTCTTAATTAAGATATTTGAAAAGACTTTCAAAATTGCCATTCCAACATCTGCGGCAGAAGTACAGGCGCTGGGGTCGAATTTTTCAGCCATCCTTGAGATTGGCGGCTTCCTACTGCTCATGTTCGTTCTTTCCGCTGTGATCGGCTTGTTATGGAACAAGGAAAAATGGTGGAAGACCGCCCTCATCTTTTGGGTCCCTTTCACCATTTTATACACTACTGTCTTTACCAACAGCAGCGGATTCTTTACTGGGACAATTGGCTCCCTTGGGTATTGGATCGTCCAGCAGGATGTGGAACGCGGCAGCCAGCCCTGGTATTACTACCTGCTGATTCAGATCCCCATGTACGAATTTCTGCCTGCGCTTGGCTTCGTCCTTGCGGTTATTCTTGGGCTGCGAAGAAAACCTTCCATTCCACCTGAAACAAACAATGAGACTGTTAATCCTGTCGGCGAAGAAGAGGTTGTCATCCTGCTTGAAAACGAGACCAATGTTGATACAGAAGAGAGAAACTTCCCCAATACTTTCAGTCTGCTAGCCTGGTGGAGCGTGATCAGTCTTGTTGCATTCTCCTATGCAGGTGAAAGAATGCCGTGGCTAACCTTGCACATCACTCTTCCCATGATCCTTATCACAGGCTGGGCGATCGGGCGCATCATTGACACCATCAACTGGGAGAAGATA
>JAEURE010000067.1 GCA_016789485.1 Anaerolineales bacterium
TGGGCACTCGAAACAAAAATCAATCCCCTGGCTGATTACGCAATCTTTGATTTTGCATTTCCTGCAATGTTCGGGCTTGTTGACGTCCTGTCCGCGGCAGCCCATGCAGGGATTCCTTTTCTTGAGGTGAACGTAACACACAGCACAGGTCATCCCGCATGGAGCCAGCATGTTTTCTGTGATGGCCGTCATTTGCATGATTGGATTTCCCTGATGTTATATCTTTACAACAGGATGCCGCAACACAGTTTTCATCTTGTCAGGCGCAGCCTTGCGCGGATCGCTGAGATAGATCTCGTGGTGTTTACCGCCTCTTGGCCCGACGTTATCTTCTAATCCATTCTCTGCTATGAATTCCTTCATGCGCTCGATGGTGGCGGGCTCGGTGGCATACGGCCCAATGTGCATGGTTTGGACGCACAGTCCCTCTTCAAAGTGGGCGAGCTTTATTTTGGAAAGCATTTCACTGTCACCCTTCTTCTTGCGGACTTGTTCGCGGGCTTCTTCGAAAACCTCTTTGGTGATGACATCGGGCTGCATGATCATCAGCGTGTAGAACCAGTTGTCCTTCACGGTGATGTCGAAGAATCCGTCCTCCACCCACCACAGTCCTTCCAGCGCCATGACAGGGTAATCAATGGCATTCGTTTTTCGTTTTTTGAGCATGAACTTGAGTGTGTAAACCAGCCCATACAAAGCCTGAGTCGCTTCCGCAAACCCCGGTGATTTCCCCGGCTCGGAGCCTTTTTCGATCGCGCCATCGACCATGGCAAATTGTAGGCTTGGCACTTGCACGGCTTCGACCTTCTTTGCAGATGGTTGATACAGATGTTTGAATTGTTTTTTCAAGTCTAGAATTTTCATGTTAATCTCCTTTTTACTCCTTGATCGCTTTCCGAATCGTTGTTCGTGCCCAGCGGTAGTGACTGCTTGTTGCAGAGACAAAATACGCCGCCAGCGGATTATTGTTCGCCCATTTGTACACTTTGCGCGTGAACAATTCCTTTTCGGGGATGTCTTCAATCTCTTTCATGATCTTTTTGTACGAAGCCTTGAATGTCTTCATAATTTCTACAAGCGGCTTGTCTTTATGCTTAAGAAAGATAGCTTGATTAAGTTGCGGCAGTTTTCCCCAGTTGTATTTCTCCGAAGGTACGGCTGGGACTTTCCCTTTTTTACCTTCTGTGTACCATTTCATCACCATCCCTTCCCATTCAAAGAGATGCGAGAGGACATCTTTCACCGCCCACTTGCCGATGACGTTGGGCTGGGACATTTGCTCGGGTGTCAGTGTGGCGAGGAATTCCTCCAGCGCGGCTCGTTCTGTCTGTGCGGCTTCAATGATCTGAGTTTTTGTTGTTGGTTTTGGCATGTTGTCTTCCTTAATGATTATTCCTTTTCGATATTCGTTGAACGAATAATGTCAGCCCTTTTGACGGAACTTTCTTTTGGCTGAAATCCCAATCTTTCCAAGCCGTCCAAATGGATTCGGAGATATATCGTCCATTACCATCCGCTTTGGATTCGACCAGGTTCAACATTTCCTTAAAGCGCTTATCTTTCCACGCCCATTTGAAATGGCTGAGCACATCCAACACATGCAGAATGTCGTACCAGAACAGTGGAGCCTTGAGCTTGCGGAAGTCCGTGCCCATGAAGAACATATAAGGATGGCGTTCCATGCTTTCATCCCAAAGAGAGAGTAAAGTTTCCACGCCGATCTTTGCAGATTTTCTCTCATGTAACTCTGGGACATGCGCCAGTACTTTCAACATCACCAAAGTTGCATATGGACATGGATCATTTTTTCGTCCCGGCCCGCGAAACTTTCCCAACTCTGGCGAGACAGTACAAGGCCAGCCATTCTCGCAGAGGAGTCCATTCAAATATTCAAGTGATTTTTGCACACGAGGATCATGGTGCATTCCCATTTGGATCAAGGAAGCAAGCACAACGGGCGCGTCGCACAATGCCCAAGCCCATGTGTCTTTTCCACTTCCGCCGAAATGCACAGGGACATTCGTTGGCAATTGGAAGGGTCCCTGCTCAGATTGACGTTCCATCACCTTGTCCACGATCTTCTTCACTGGTGTGTCGTTAACATTCAATCCCAACTCTGCGATGAATTCCAGTTTGTGAAAGGACTGACTGGCAGATTTGTGGCTATTCAACACGGTGCCAGGCCAGTCAATCAACTCGGCAAGTAATGTTTGAATTTTCGGGTTAGTTAGCATGGCTTTGCGCGCCGCAATAACTTTCGGATCGTTCAGCGGCTGTTCGAGCAAATCCACCCGTGTTCGATATTCGACCCATGGTTCACCTTGCAAAAGCCATTCGATAGTTTCATTATTCATGGTTTGTATTTTCCTGCGGTCACTTCTAGCCATTCCATAACCATTATCCGAAGTTCGGGTGGCTCCAACACTTCCACGGCGGGTCCATACGCCAGTGTTGTACTGGCTGCCCATTCGAGAGTGGGAGAGGAGAGTGTGACTTCCACCGAGCCGTCTGTTTGCGGTTCGACCGTTTCCCAATATGATTGATTGCCCGCGACCATATTTGCATGTGCTGGTTCAAAGCGCAGACGCGCAGTGATCTGCTGCTGTGTTTGCATCTCGTTCTTCAAATATTCTTGCAAGTTGAAATCGGGAGATTGAGTAAAGGACGTTTCCAGCAAGCTAACTTCGAAAATACGATCCACGCGAAAAGTGCGGATTTCCTGATGAACATGGCAGAACCCAATCACGTACCACCAGCCCCAGCGATGGACGAGCGCGTACGGGTCGAGTCCGCGCTGCGATGGATGCGGAACCTGATTGCTCTGATACTTCATGCTCACACTGCGATGTTCGCGAATTGCACGGCGCAGTTTTTCCAGCGCGGGGGTTTGCGCCTTCAGATCGGCGCGATTCATTCCTGTAGCAACGAGCGAACCACGCGCCCATGTCACTTCACGGGTCTGCTCTTCGGGCAGCAGATTTTCCAGCTTTGCCAATGCTCCCTGCGCAGATTCACGGTACAAGTCACCCCATAATTCCTGTACCAAACCTGTCCCCAAAACGACTGCCACAGCTTCTTCGAGTGTGAAAACCAGCGGCGGCATTTTGTAACCACGAACGAGCGAGAACCCACCATATGGCCCGCGCTCCGAATAGACGGGGATTCCCATTTCATCCAGCATCTCAAAATAGCGGTGGACAGTACGCAGCGAAACGCCGAGCTTGCCAGCGAGTTCAGATGCCTTCTGGTTGGGCTGGTTTTGCAACAGGAAGATGAGCGTGATCAGGCGGGTGGCGGTGTTGTTCATTGTGTCACATCCATGAAAAGTATAAAGCGGGTATATGTCAAATTATGACATATACCCGCTTTGCAAAGAATATCAGTTTTCAGATTTATTCCCCTTTGTAGATGACATCCCTTCCATACTTTTCCTGAAGTTGATCCACAACCTCCTGCAGCGTGCGGGATTTTTCGCTTCCTGCGTCCCACAAGCTGAGCTGCCGTACTGGGGCACCGATTCCGCTGACGCCGACTCCGATCAAGCGAACGGCCTGATTCGGCTTTCGGACGGTTTTCATTAATTTCACTGCCGCGTGAAAGATTTCATCCTCATTATCTGTAGAAGTGGGTAACGTGGTTTGCCTTGATAACGTTGTGAAATCAGACCAGCGAATTTTTAACTTGATGGTTTTTCCTGCAAGGTCATTCTTTCGTAATTGATGCGCTACATCCTTGGATTGTTCGCGCAAAGTTTTTTCGAGGGTCTTTTCATCGCGTACATCCACGTTGAACGTGGTTTCCTGGCTGATGGATTTTGTCTCGTACTCTGTCACGATGGGACGGTTATCAATGCCCTGCGCGTGATGCCACAAGTCGCGTCCATTTTCACCGAAGAGATTGACGAGTTCCTTCTCTGGCCAGTTGGCAATATCACCGATGGTGTGGATGCCAAGCTCGGTTAATCTTGCGGAAGTTTTTGGTCCCACACCCCAAAGCATATCCGCTGGGAGGGAAGCGAGGAATTTTGCTTCATCGCCTGCGGGGACGATGGTCAATCCAAATGGCGGTTCGGTTTTGTTCTTGCTGGATTTTTTGCCGACTTCCGTGGCGATCTTTGCCACGAGTTTGTTGGATGCAATTCCGATGGAACTGGGTAACTGCAATTCGATTTTGATATCCGCTTGCAGGTCCATTGCGAGGCGTGCAGGAGACTCATCAATGTCTGAGATGTCGAGAAAGGCTTCATCGATGGAGATCTGTTCGACCATGGGAGTCAAATTCCGCAATTTTTCCATCACTTGTTCGGAGTATTCTCCATACAGCCTGTGCCGTCCCGGGACGATGATGAGCTGCCTGCACAATTGCAACGCGCGAGACATCGGCATGGCACTGCGGACACCCATTGCGCGCGCCGCATACGAACAGGACGCGACTACGCCGCGTTCGTTCGGCTTGCCGCCCACTGCAAAAGGTTTGCCGCGCAGATCGGGGTTTTGCGTTTCCTCGACTGAGCAATAGAACGCATCGAGATCCAAATGAAGAATGGTGCGGGGCATGTCTGCAATTATAGTGCAATGCTTTCAGGATTCGATTTCATGTGTAATTAAGGGGGAAAGAGGCGGTTAAATCGACCTTTTCTCTTATTGAACATTTGTTAAAGAAAAGTTATACTAGGGATGGCGTATAGTCATAAGGAACTTTTTTCGGTTTTGCAACGTTATTATTTAGCATTGATTTGATGGAGGAAGAAATGAAATTTGTAACGAAACTTGGAACCGCCTTGCTCTTGATCGCCTTGATGGTGTCTGTTTTGCCGGTGACGGCGGCACAGCCCGTAAAGGCCGCAACATGCTACTGGGCACAATTCATCGCCGATGTAACTGTTCCGGACGGCACAAGCTATGCGCCCGGCACCGCCTTTCAAAAAACCTGGCGGTTGAAAAATATTGGCACCTGTGCCTGGAATGTCAATGATGTATCTTTGATCCATGATAGCGGCGAGAAGATGGGTGCGCCTGCTACCGTAGCCTTGCCCACCACCGTTAATCCCGGGCAAACCGTGGATATCACCGTGAATATGACCGCACCCAGCACGGCAGGTCATTACTTTGGCTACTACAAATTTAAGAATGCATCTGGCGCTGTGTTTGGCATTGGTTCAACCGCGAATAAATCGTTCTGGGTTGAGATCAATGTTTCCTCCTCTGCCGGCACAGGCTATGACTTTACCGCGAATGCGGCATCCGCCGCATGGTCCAGCGGCGCGGGCGCATTGACCTTCCCTGTTGCTGATAACAGCGCCAGCGGCTTTGCCTTGAAATTGGACAGACCCAAACTGGAAAGCGGAATTGAATCTGCCCAGGCTGGTTTACTGCTTGCCCCCAATAACGTAAACAACGGTTTTGTCCAGGGATCTTACCCTGCTTTCAGAGTACAAAATGGTGACCGTTTCCAGGCGACCATCGGCTGCGAATATGGCGCCACCACTTGTTATGTCGCCTACCGTCTTGATTATCAGATCGGTAACGGTGCTGTCAAAACCTTCTGGACATTCCGTGAAAAATATGAAGGTTGGACGTACAACGTCAACCTTAACTTAAGTTCGCTGGCTGGTCAGGATGTAAAGTTCATCCTCGTCTCTTCCGCCTACGGTTCACCGGCAGGCGACCGTTCGTTGTGGGTGAACCCCATCATCTCGCGTCCGGGTGGAGGCACTCCTCCAACAATCACACCAACTGTGACAGGTACGCCTCCAACCCCAACCCCAACGAAATCCATCACACCGAGCCCGAATGCATGTGACCGCGCTCAATTTGTTGCAGACGTCACCGTTCCAGACGGTACATCCCTCGCGCCGGGCATTGGCTTCACAAAGACCTGGCGTTTGAAGAACGTCGGCACCTGCACGTGGACGAACTACAGCCTGATCTTTGACTCCGGCGAAAAGATGGGCGGACCTGATTCCGCAACCATCCCCACTTCCGTGGCGCCCGGTCAAACGGTGGATATTACCGTCCAATTGACCACACCCACTACTGGCGGTACCTATCGCGGTTATTGGAAACTCAAGAGCAATAGCGGTGTCCCGTTTGGCATTGGTTCTGGTGGAACCAAATCCTTCTGGGTTGAGATCAAAGTGGCAGGCACCGGCATCAATCCCGGAACCGCTACAAAGACCAACACTCCCGGCACACCGGTTACACCTGCCACTCCAGTGGCTGGCACGAGCTACGACTTCGTTGCCAATGTTTGTGCAGCAACCTGGTATAGCGGTGCAGGTCAATTGCCGTGCCCTGGCAGTGATGGCGATGCAAAGGGTTTTGTGCTGATCGCCAATCCATCCCGAATGGAAAACGGAGTTAACGACAGCCGCCCCGGTTTGATCACCTTCCCGCAGAATGTGAACAATGGCTACATTCAAGGTATTTACCCCGTCTACAAAGTGAAGGCTGGTGACAAATTCCGCACCATCGTCAATTGTGAAAGCGGCGCCACCTCCTGCTACGTGGTCTTCCGCCTTGATTATTCCCTCACGGGTAGTTCATCCATTCAGACCTTCTGGGCATTCGTTGAAAAATACGAAGGCGGCATTTACACAGCAGATATCGACCTCAGCGCTCTTGCCGGGAAAGATGTGAAATTCATCCTCAGCGTCCTTTCCACGGGTTCGCCCGCAGGCGACCGCGCGCTTTGGGTTGCACCCATCATCTATAACGCTTCGGCTGCCCCCGCTACTGTCACACCGACCGTAACCACTGCGCCGGCATCTCCAACAGTTACAAACACGGTTGCTGCCCCATCGGCAACACCAACTCCAACTTCAACATCGACCGTTACACCGACGGCAACGGCGACCCCATAAATTGCCCGATCTACAAAGTTCCCGTTGTCGCAAGACGACGGGAACTTTTCAATTAAGGGTTCGTCCTTTTTCGTAAGGAGATTTAATGAAGCGATTATTAATTCTGTTCCTGATCTTTTTGACTGCCTGTTCCCCTGCTTCGCAGCAGGATCCCGCCTCTTTCTTTAATCAGACGCCTGCTCCGGCAAACTTGAGCCTTGACTCTACTTCCGAGCAGATTCAACGCGCCTTGTGGGAAAGCGCCCCCAGATGGAACACCCTTCAAATGGAGGGGACTGTCACCTGGTATATGCCAGATGGTTCCACTCAATCGGCTCAGGAAAAGATCTGGCTGGACCCGATCAACAGCAAATTCAAAGTGGAATTGACCGGGGTTACGAATAATCCCAACCGAATTATCAAACTAAGCGATGGCGTGAATATTTACGATATGAATGTGACTGCCAACCAGGTGCAGACATTCCCGTACCCCGATTTTGCACGCGTTGGACAGTACATCCCTCCGCTGGTGGAGGGAGAGTCTTATCCCAACCCGATTTGGGGACAGATCGGCACGCCGCTCTCAAACCTTGCCTTTGCCTCCGATTATTCGCAAGCCAAAGGGACATTTACTCCCATTTCTGTGGAAACGGTAGCGGGAAGAGAAGCCCTTGCCGTGAATTGGACGTTTATTGATAACTCATCTCCCTCCCTCAAGTTGTGGATCGATGCCGAGGTCGGCATCATCCTGAAATTGCAGCAATTCAGCAAGGACGGAAGCGGGCGGTTGGAATCGGAGAGTGTTGTCAATACAATACTTTTCAATCCAGCATTTGAAGACAATCTATTTACACTTCCTCCAGAGTATCAGGCCCTTGCGCCAGTGCCGACCAACCAGATGGGATCTGTGCCGGTTGTAACTGGATCAGGCTCAACGTCTGCGGAGGAGGCGGGGGAGTTGTACTTCTTCTATCAGCCGCGCCAGCCCGGTCAATCCATTCAGTTAGTGAAGGTATCTGGTGTGTGTGTCTTTGATGCCAATTGCCCGTCGTTGGAAGTTATCCCCGTTCCGTTTCCATTCAACTTCACCATCAATGCCTTGAGCTGGTCGCCGGACGGGAAGTACGCCGCCTTTTCGTATTCAGACCAGCCGAACGGCACGCCCACAAAGTTATGGCTTTTCAACGCTGCTGCAAAAACATGGACATCTCTGGCGCAGTTCCCGTACATTGACCCGCCCTTCTGGTCGCCGGATGGCGCGTGGATCGCGTTCCGCACGCAGGATGGACTCGGCGGCGAGGATGTGTATGTGGTGCGCCCGGACGGCTCGGAGTTGAAAAGTGTTTCGACCGATCTGCCTGTGGATGGGCGTCCCTACATTATGGACGGCTGGTATACGGAAAATATTATCATGCGTTCGGCATTGCCCGGCAGTTTGGGCAGCATTTACCTTGTCCGCGCGGCGAATGGACAGGCGCGCCCGATGTTCGAGACCGCCTTGACCAAGGCGCAATTCATTGCTTCGCCGGATGCGGGTTTCCTTGCGTATGATGAATATGATTACAACACGCAGGTCCATGCCGTGAAAGTGATGGAACCTGACGGCGCCAACGCGCTGACGGTTGCCAGCTTTACAGGCGGCTCCATCTACCCGATGATCTGGTCGCCGGACAGCAGCTTGATCGCCTTTAATTATTACGGCAGTTTTACAGGCGGCGAACCGACGGCAGAAGTATATGTAGTGACGCGCACAGGGGAGAACCAGTCCTTGGTGTATAAGGGCACCACGGTGGGGCGGCTGCTCTTTTCGCCCAATGGACAATATCTGCTTGTGGAAGAGACCACTTCCATCTCTGGCGGGCATCTGTTCCTGATCAACCTCGCTACTTTGGAGCAGAAGATTCTGCAAGCCCCGGGCCTCTCCACGGATTACGACTGGTACGCGCCCTCGTGGCGGCCATAGAGGGGACGGAAACCCCAGCCGCCAGCCCTTCGGAGACAAAAGGCTGTTTTTCAAGCAAAAATAGGCAATTCTGAAAAAACTTCTAAATGTTTTTTGAATATCCTTATACGATATTGGCAATTTGCTGGCAGGGTATTGAAAAGATGTACTGTCTTCTTTCCAAAGAAGACAGTACATCTTTTAGAAAATGACAGTACAAGTTTGGAAAGATGACAGTATAAGTTTGGGAAAATGTACTTTCATTTTTGAGGAAAGGCACTTAGAGGCTGCACGAGATGGGCTGGGATTGCTCCAAATGCTGAGTGCCGTCGAGTTCGAAAATCAATTTCTTCTTTATCGAAACAATTTTTTTTCGGCTGAAGTGGGTTCTTTTCGTAATTCACCTGCAAGGTGCATGGTCTTGGGATTTGATCGTTTTGGCGGCATGATTTTCCCCGAGCTTATCATTTCTTAATTAAGTCTATTACAACCCCGCCCCCACCCAGCCTCCCCCAGATAGGGGAGGCTAATACTCTCCAGATGGGGGTTATGAGTCTTTAATAGTTGCTGTAAAGTAACAGAGCAAGAATTTCAACCAACCCATTTACTAATAAAAGGAAAAGGAACTCCCGATGACAAAAGAACTAACTCTGCATGATATGTATGTTGAGCATTTGAAAGATGTGTATAGTGCCGAAAATCAGATTATCAAAGCACTGCCGAAAATTATTCAAACCGTCACTTCTTCTGAATTGAAAAAAGCTTTGGAAAAGCACCTCAAGGAAACGGAAGACCAAATTGCCCGCATTGAGCAGGTCTTTCAATCTTTGGATGCCAGCCCACGCGGGAAGAAATGCGTTGGTATGGAAGGCGTTCTTGAAGAAGGCAAAGAAGCCATGGCTGAAGAATATGCTTTTCCAGACCTGATGGATTCAGCTTTGATCGGTGGATGCCAAAAAGTTGAGCATTATGAGATTTGCAGCTATAAAGATCTGATCCATATGGCTGAATTGTTAGGTGACAATAAAGCCGTCGACCTGTTGACGAAATCGCTTCACGAAGAAGAGGCTGCCGACCAAAAACTGGCGGAGCTCGGTGAGAACATGATCACCTCTGAAGCTGTTCAAGCGATGTAAATTTTATAGACCAAAAATTAGAACTCCCTGGATGAACATCCAGGGAGTTCTAATCACTTGAACTATGCAAATTTAAACTTAGCCAACTTTCCCATTTTTAGGAGGGCCGCTCTCCCGCCATGCCTGCCGTGGATGCGGACCACACGAGTACTATGGCAGGGTGAGAAAATGTAAAAGTTGTGATGAAATCTAATTCAAATAAACAGTCTTGAAGCACAATAGACGCACAAATTCTTAACGTACTCTAATCGAATGGCGCGAGTTTATGCTTTAGAATGTGGTTACTCCGATGGGGAGTAGCGCCCGACTTTTTCGGGAAGAACAGCCGTCAAGACGGAAAGAGATTTCCCGGCTGTTTGAAAGAAAACGCAAGACCATCGCCTTCCTGGCGGTGGTCTTTTTTTATTTTTAAAGGAGAAAAAATGCCAGAACGAACTTCACAGGTTGTCCGTATTGGTCAGTTGAAAGGCGCGAAAATAAAAATCAAAGAAGTTAAAAATGACGGCTTGCACGAATACGTCAGCATCGTCAATCGTGGAACTGTTACTCAACCCATGTCTGGCTGGGTGCTTGCCAGCCTGCGCGGGCAGGCGTTTTATCCCTTTACGGGGGACTTAATGCTGGAG
>JAEURE010000068.1 GCA_016789485.1 Anaerolineales bacterium
GGCAAGAACAGATTTGATCAGCCCTGCAATCCCCGCCGCAGACTCAAGATGACCGATGTTCGTTTTTACCGAACCAACCAACACCCTATTAGTAGATTGCCCATCATCAAGAACCGCGTGCAACGACGCCATCTCGATCGGGTCGCCCAGCGGCGTGCCCGTGCCGTGCGCTTCGACATAACCGATCTGATGCGGCGCGACCTGCGCATTCGCCAATGCCTGCCGAATGACATCTTGTTGAGCGAGTCCATTTGGGGCGGTCAAACCGTTGCTGCGTCCATCCTGATTCACCGCCGAGCCGCGGATCAACGCAAGGATATTATCGCCATCGCGAATCGCATCTGACATGCGCTTCAGAATAATCACCCCACAGCCTTCGCCGCGCACGTAACCATCTGCGCTCGCATCGAATGTTTTGCAACGCCCATCGGGCGATAACATTCGCGCTTGGGAGAACGTGATGGTCAATTCGGGGGTGAGGATTAAGTTCACGCCTCCGACCACGCCCAGATCTGATTCGCCGTTCTGGAGGCTCTGACACGCGAGATGCGCTGCTACCAATGATGACGAACAAGCCGTATCCACTGCCATGCTGGGTCCGCGCAAGTCGTAAAAATACGACAGACGATTTGCCGCAATGCTGTGAGCGTTACCCGTCCCTGCATAGGCGTCAATTTTTTCTGCGTCATCAAATTGCAGACGTGAGTAATCATTGCTGCTGATGCCAACGAACACGCCAGTGCGAGTCCCTGCTAATGACGCAGGTGGGATGAAGGCATTTTCGAGAGCCTCCCAGCTCACCTCAAGTAAGAGGCGTTGTTGCGGATCCATGCGTGTCGCTTCACGCGGAGATATCCCAAAGAAGTGCGTATCAAACAGATCCACATTTTCAAGGAAGCCGCCCCAACGAGAAGTGACCTTTCCAGCCGCCGCAGAATCGGATGAATAAAAAGCGTCCACATTCCAGCGGTTTGCCGGGAACTTCGCTGATGGCATCGACTCCGTTTCGCAGCAAGTCCCAAAATGCTTGCGGGTTTGCTGCTTGCGGGAAACGGCAACTCATCCCAATGATGGCAATCGGTTCGCGCGTAAATTTTGAAGAAGGTTGAATGGATTCGGGTGGCGAAACCGTTTTAGTAGGTTGAGAATAGCTTGCCAAATGATTCGCCAATAATTCAATGGTCGGATAATCCCATGCAAGTGTGGGCGCGAGTTTACGATCTAGAAAATCTTCCAAATCTCCAGTGAGGCTGACAGCTTGGACAGAACCCAAACCGTAATAGGTAAACGGCTGACGAGGATCAATGGCTGCGGCATCCATCTCCAACATGGAGGCGATGCGAGTCACCAGCCAAGCTTGAAGCACATTCGCAGACATTCCCACCTTCGCAGTTTTAGAAGGAAGGGAATCAGTTTTTTCCTTTTGAGGAGCAGGAACAAAAGACTTTTTCGCGCGCCATTCACCGACAACTTCCAACTCCCCATTTAGAAAAGCTGTTTTGCAAGCGCGGCGTTGAATCTTCCCGCTGGATGTTTTGGGAATGCTCATCGGCTTGATCAGAACAATGGCGAAGATCTGCAAGTCATGCTTGTCTGCTACTGCCTGACGAATAGCCGTGGCGACTTCATTTATATCCGCTTGTCGATTCTGCCGTGTAACCTCTTGAACAATAACAAGCTGTTCTTTCCCGCCATCCGTGATGGAGAATGCCGCTCCGCCTGCGGGCTGCAAAGCAGGGTGACAAGTCTCAACGGTCAGTTCAATATCCTGCGGATAGTGATTACTGCCATGAATAATGATCAGGTCTTTCAAACGGCCTGTTACAAAAAGTTCACCATCTTTAAGGAAACCTAGGTCACCTGTGCGCAGAAATGGGCCTTCACCGGTATCTGCAACATATGCTTCAAACGTTTTGCGAGTCTCTTCTTCCAGCCCCCAATATCCCTGTGCCACACTGGGACCAGCCACCCAAATTTCGCCAACCTGATTTGAATCACAGCGCTGCAATGTGGTTGGATTAACAATGATGATCTTCTGGTCAATGATCGGAGGACCGCAGTTCACCATGGTCACTGAACCCGCTTCATTTGCCAGTGCAGAAACCACAAGGTCGCTTTCCAACGATTTTCTATCCACCGTAAAGGTTCGCGGTTCAGATGGACCGTCTGCGCCAGAGACGATCAACGTGCTTTCTGCCATGCCAAAACAAGGGTAGAAAGATGTCTTTCGAAAGCCGCACCCTGCAAAGGCGCGTGCGAAGCGTTCCAACGTCTCGGGGCGAATGGGCTCGGCTCCGCAAAATGCCAAAGTCCAGGAGCTCAAATCCAACTTTTCCATCTGCTCGGGCGTGACCTTGTCAACGCACAGATCGTAAGCAAAGTTAGGCGCGCCGCAGGTGTTGCCGTGGTAGCGGGTGATGGCTTCCAGCCATCGCACTGGGCGCTGCAGGAATGAAGGCGGCGACATCAAAGTAGTTTCCCCGCCCAAATACATTGGTTCCAAAATGCCACCAATCAGCCCCATGTCGTGATAACTCGGAAGCCAGAAAATGCCCTTAACGGTCGAGTCAATGTGGAATCCGCGGCTTATGGCTTCCAGGTTATGCATCAGGTTTCCGTGGCTGAGCATGACCCCTTTTGGCTGACTGGTGGAGCCAGATGTATATTGAAGGAATGCAAGAGAATCAATGGTGATATTGGGATCGCGCCAGTCCGCCTCCAATCCCGCCGGTAACTGCTCGGTGTTCAACCAATGTAAAGCTTTCAAATCTGGTGCATGTTCGAAACGTTTTTCAATGTTTGAGAGGATGGTTGTTGTGGTCAGCGCAAAAGCGGCGTGTGAATCATCTACAATGGATTGGATGCGCGGTGCTGGACGGTTAAGACGCGGCGGGTAAGCGGGGACGGCGATCACACCAGCATATAAACACCCCATGAAGGCTGCAATATAGTCCAGACCCGGAGAATAGAGTAGAAGCGCGCGTTCTCCTTTGGCTCCATAACTTTCCAGCCATGCTCCAATTGCTCTGGCCTGGCGGTCTAGTTCTGCAAAGTTAATAGTGATGGCTTCAGATTCATCGTCTTGCAAATACCTGAAGGCCACAGTGTCGGGGTGTTGGTCTGCTCTCCATCGCAGAAGGCTAACCAACGTGTTCGTTTTGTAAGATGAACTTGAGGTCAAAAGAGATGATTGCTTCATACGAATTTCACCATTAAAAAGCAAGATTTTTAATTTATATCATAAAAACAAAGAGTATCACACTTATGTTGTAAAGCAATATGACCCATCAGTAGGGAGATAGTGCCTACCGTAACTAATGCCCCTTTGGTATGAGTAGCTTGACCATGCTCAGCAAAAAGGTATAATTCTATCTGTATTATCCTATTTTTATACAACCTAATATTGGATAATTAATTGAGCTTAGGAACTGCGCTGAAAATTTATTGTTATAAGGAACAGCCACGTGACCCAATCAAACAGTTTTAAATTGATCTTGATTAACGATCAAAGCAGTGCTCCTTCCAAAGAATTCGAATTAATTAAATCGGAAATCATTATCGGTCGCGAAGACAGTGTGGATATCACCATTCCTGCTTCTCCCGTGTCGCGCCGTCATGCCAGGCTGATGCTGGAAGGCGGAAAATATGTGCTGGAAGATCTGGGAAGCAGTAATGGCACCTTTGTCAATGGCGAGAAGTTAGTTCAACGGCGCTCACTTAAATCGGGGGATAAAATTCGACTGGGGCAAATCATCAACCTGGTCTATTACGCTCCTGTTATTGAATCTAATAAAATTGTTGCGCCTTCTGTAGAGCCAGACAAGACTGAGATGCATGTTGCGGAGCCTGATAAGACAGTAGCTCGCGTCGCTCCCGCCAAGCCAGCTTATGTAATGCAAACCATGCTGGGGGATGAGCCGATTGTACAGAATAATATTGCGGGTCCACGCCAACTGCTTGTAACCATTGCAGGCGGAAGCACCCAAACGTATTCTTTAACCCGCCAAACCCTTTCCATCGGCCGACTTGAAACCAACGACATCGTGATTCCATCGCAGATCGTCTCAAGCCGCCATGCACAGCTCGAGCAGGTAGATGGGGGAGGGTACAGGTTGGTTGTGATCCCGGAAGCCAAAAATCCTGTCCAGTTTGAAGGACGACCTATTGGTGGTTCTCATGTTTTACATCACGGGGATATATTGAGAATTGGCAGTCTGGATCCCGGTGTTATGGTCACTATGACTTACAACGCTCCCGGTGAAACGTCACAGCAAGTGGAGCGGGATATTGTATTTGGCGAAAAAACGCTCATCCAGATAGGACGCGACCCAGGTAATGATGTTGTGATTCCCTCTCCCAACGTGTCACGTTTCCATACTCAAATTGAAAAAGTAGGACAGCGCTATCGTGTGGAGGATCTGCGCAGTTCCAACGGAACATATGTCAATGGAGAGCGTATTGATGGATCGGTTTGGCTAAAGCCTAATGATTCCATCCGCATTGGGCAATATCGGTTTGTAATGGGCAAGGATCAACTTGCAGGATATGATGACGGGAACGGACTGCGGGTGGATGTCATTGGGTTGAACAAGTGGGTCCGCAAGGATTTGAACATTCTCCAAAATATTTATGCTTCGTTCAATCCGAGAGAGTTTATCGTTGTCGTTGGTCAGAGCGGCGGCGGTAAATCCACTTTTGTGGATGCGGTTGCTGGATATCGCCCGGCAACCCCTCCATCGAAGGTGTATGTCAACGATATTGATATTTATACCCATTTTGACGCGATCCGTAATGAGATCGGGTTTGTGCCTCAAAAAGATATCATTCATATGGAATTGACTATCTATCAGGCGCTTGACTACGCTGCTCAATTGCGCATGCCCGCAGACACATCTCCCGAGGAGCGGCATAAGCGGATCATGGAAGTTCTTGAGGACCTTGACCTGACACATCGCAAGGATGTTCAGATAAGCGGGCTAAGCGGTGGACAGCAAAAACGTGTCTCCATTGGCGTGGAGCTGTTGACGAAACCCGGCTTGTTCTTCCTTGATGAGCCTACTTCTGGCTTGGATCCTGGTACGGAAACTGCTCTTATGCAACTGATGCGGCGTCTGGCTGACCAGGGACGAACGATTATATTAATTACTCACGCTACTAAAAATGTCATGCTGGCGGATAAGGTGATTTTCCTGGCGAGGGGCGGTTTTCTGGCGTGGTTTGGTCCTCCGGATGAGGCATTGGCATACTTTGACCAATTTCGCTCAGAACGAGCTCGCAGAGCCGGCAAGATCGAGTTTGACGAGATCTATGCCATTTTGGATGACCCAAGCAAGGGCAAAGCGGAAGATTGGGCGAAACGGTATCGCGAGAGCAAGGCTCACGCGGAATACGTTTCAAAGCCTTTGGCGGGCAAGACATCTCCAGAAAGGGCAATGACCGTCCCTCAGCCTGAAAGGCTTTTGCCAAAGGCAGGCAATACCAGACAAGTTTCTTCTTTAAGACAACTTCTAATTCTTTCTGCACGTAACATAAAAATATTAACTCGTGACCGCTTTGCCTTGGGATTAATGCTGGCAACAGCGCCCGTGGTAAGTCTGCTGGACGTTATCCTTTCTTTTGTGATGGGACGAGATATTTTTGATTTCTATAAAGGGGATATGTCTCAGGTCATGATCACTCTGTTCCTGCTGACGATTTACGGCATCATGGTTGGTGGAATTTCTCAAATGCGTGAGATCGTCAAGGAACAGGATATATATAAAAGGGAGAGGTTGGTCAATCTTAAAATTCTGCCTTATGTATTATCGAAAATATGGGTGGCCGCCTTGCTGGCTCTCTATCAGGCTGTGGCATACACTGTAGTGCATTACCTTTCGTTCAACATGCCGGGAGGAGTGGTTGAATTTTTCCAGGTATATATCACCATGACCTTGGCAACTTTCGCAGGTATGATGCTTGGGCTATTCGCTTCGGCGCTTGCGCCGAATTCCAGTTCCGCTCCTTTAATTGTTATCATTTTGATGTTGCCCCAAATAGTTTTGGCTGGAGCGTTGATCCCTGTCCCAAGTTTTGTTAGTGCGCCTTTTTCAACACGTTGGGCTTTCGAATCGTTGATTGCCATCTCGGGTTCTGGGTCCGATGTCGCTGCGGATGTTTGTTGGGCACTTCCTCCGGATGTACGCAATGCGATGACTTTGGAAGATAAACTTGCTAAAAACTGTAAATGCCTGGGCGTAAATATGCTCAAAGAGGAATCTTGCAATCACCCTGGCTTGGGTAAGTTCCATATAGCGCTGGTTGACCAGCCACTCCCTGTTCCACCCGAACCACTGCCTCCAGAGCCTGTTCGTCCGGTAGAACCTCAGAATCAATCTGATAACGTCGCTATGGCGGAGTTCTTTACGAAGCTAAAAGTATATGAAGCTGAAGTTGAGGTCTATAAGGCGCAGGTTGACCAGTATCAAAAGGAAATAGCTGCTTATGAGACGGCAAACGCCCAACTGAGAGTGGCGGTTGCTCCTGCTGAAGCAGTTGTGAGAACCTTCTACAACGGGTCAGGCTTTGCCTATGTGGATAAGAATGACCCAGTGGCTTATTACAGCAAAGTCACTTTCACATGGATTGTGCAACTGTTGATAATCTTAATACTGTTTGCGGCAATCTTATATCTGCAAAAAAGGAAAGATGTAATATAGGATCGAATGAGAAAAAATCAAGCTGCACTATTTCTGCTGGTCTTAATGTTGGTTTCCCTGGCTTGTGGAGCAGGCGGAAGTGACGTTGCAAGAGAGAGTACTGTTCAGGCTATCAGTGCTGAAATTCGCGCGACGGGTACTGCATCCGCATCTCAGGGACCGCAAGTAACCCAGATAGCAGACTTAAGTTCTGATTCTTTAACTGCCACAGCGTCAGCTTTTTCCCCTATTCTGGCTGAACTTCCCAAATATGGGGTCGACCCGAGCGAGGGAAAAATTGGATGGGTCCACCCGCCCGTCTCTTTGGATGCATCTGGTTATCATCATTTCGAATATGTCAATTACTTTCTCGGGACTCTGGCACAAGATTTTGTGATATCTGCAGATATCACATGGAATACGGTGGGCAGTACTTCCGGGTGTGGATTTGTGCTGCGGTCTGACGGAAACGAGAACGCATTGGATCAATATGTGGCGATTATTACTCGTGTAGCTAGCGGGCATTTCCTCTTTTCCACTATGTCTGACGGCGAGGTGGTTACAGGACGGGATATTTACGCACGCTATCGCGATAAAAAGTTCCAGTGGGAAAACGACACAACCAATCGTCTTACAATAGTAGGGCGTGGAAATCGGTTCTGGGTCTATACAAACGATACATTAATTGGAGAGATCGATCCAAGTGCACCTCCTGCTCAGCCTAGCATCCCACCCGAACCCGAGAAACCAGCTAATCAAGCAGATGCTCAGGCTATGGCGCTTTATGAACAACAAAAAGTGGAGCACGAAGCGGTTGTTGCTCAAATAAAGGCAGATTTTGCTGCTCGGCAAAGGGCCTTTAATTCAGCAGACACTGTTTTTGACCGGGGCTTTATGGCTATGGTCGCATTAAGTGAATCAGGGCGCAGTACTACATGCAAGTTTGATAACGCCTGGTTATTTCTTATAGATTCCCCGCCGCCTTAATTGCGAAATTCGATTACGTTACGAGCCATATTCTAGTATTAATGGCATTTAGTTGTATTGGCGTTATTATTTTTAGGAGAAGCGATGTCTAATAATTTGATCGGAAAAACTATCAGTAAACGATATGTTGTCGAGGAAATGCTGGGACAGGGAGGGATGTCCGCAGTGTATAAAGGCACTGACCCCAACCTGAAGCGAGTGGTTGCGATCAAGGTCATCCACTCTCACTTATCAAATAATCCTGATTTCGTCCAAAGATTTGAAGAGGAAGCTGCGGCAGTGGCGCAATTACGTCACCACGGGATCATTCAAGTGTATGATTTCAACCGCGATGACGACCTTTATTATATGGTGCTCGAGTTTGTGCCCGGGGAGACGCTTCAAGATCATCTAAAAAGACTCAATGATAGCGGGCGGAGGCTTTCATCTCAAACTGCCATTGAGTACATGGCAAATATCTGCGATGCTGTGGATTATGCTCACCAGCGTGGAATGATTCATCGCGATATCAAACCAGCCAATCTCATGCTTACCACAACGGGCCAGGTCATTTTGATGGATTTCGGCATTGCCAAGATTGTCGGTGGAACGCGTCATACTGCGACCGGAGCGGTTGTGGGAACTGCGATGTATATGTCGCCCGAACAGATCAAGGGAGAACAACCAGATCGCCGCACGGATATTTATTCCCTGGGCGTGACCTTGTTTGAAATGGTCAGCGGCCGCCCGCCTTTTGACGCCAATTCGGCCATGACTCTGATGATGATGCATATTAATGATCCGGTGCCAAACGTGAAAAGCCTCAACCCTGATGTGCCGGATGCTCTGGTTGCAGTCATCAACAAAGCGCTTGCGAAAGACCCGAATAACCGGTACCAGACTGCTGCGCAAATGGCGGCCGCCCTGCGAAACGCGCTTTCGACAGGCTCCACTTCTCCCAATGCCACCATGATGGAAGATGCGACATTGATGAAGCAGGCGCGCGGAACAACCATAGAGAAACCTTATGCTGGGACATACGTCGAAAGCACGCCTATCGTTCCCGGAAGAGGAACGATGGTTGAGAATTCTGCGCCAAGCTCCATGTACGCAACTCCGGTTGCTCCGGCCGCCCCAAAACGAAAAACTTCGAAGGTGCTGCCCATCATTGTTGCAGTAGTTATTGGCTTGCTTTGTCTTACTGGTGGGGGGATTTTTGTGGCAAGCCAGCTCTTGGGCAGTCCTGCTCCAACCGCAACTGTTGCTGTAATTGCGACAGATACTCAACCCGTACTCGTAGCCCCTGTCGCAACAGAGGCTCCAACTGAAACAGCGATTCCATTAACTGCGACGCCTTCAGGTCCGTACGTGGTTATTACCGGGATCAGGGTTGAAGGAAATCTATATGCAGTGGATTATGAAGTTCACAACTTCACCGACTCACTGCACGTCCATATCTTTTTCAATACCGTTCCGCCGGATCAAGCAGGCTCTCCCGGTTCTGGTCCGTGGAAGTTGACATGGGGTGCCTATGGAAACCCGCCATTCACACAATATACGCTTGCTAACCGTCCGGCGAATGCAACGCAAATGTGCGCACTCGTGGCAAATTCGAATCACTCGATTCAGCCAAATACTGGAAATTGCGTGGATTTGCCTTAGTGAGTGTCTGAAAAGTCAATACGCATCACGCGCAATCCTAGTAATACACAAAGGCGCGGAGCTAGCTCCGCGCCTTTGTGTATTTTAAATCCAGACGCAATCTCTTATAATTGTCTTTATGTATGGTCTAGAACAACACTTCTTGCTGGATCCCTCTATTACCTTTTTGAACCACGGCTCGTTTGGAGCATCCCCAAAAGATGTTTTTGAGGCGTACCAGAACTGGCAATTACGCCTTGAGCGCCAACCTGTCCTTTTTCTTGGCCGCGAACTTGACAACCTTTTGAGTGATTCTCGTAAAGTTCTCGGAGATTACCTTAATGCTGATGTTGATGACCTTGTCTATATACCCAATGCCACACACGGAGTAAATATCGTAGCTCATTCCCTGCAACTAAAGCAAGGGGACGAAGTTCTATCTACCGACCATGAATACGGAGCGTGTGATTACGCCTGGGATTTCATCTGCGGCAAAGTGGATGCAAAATATATTCATCAGCCGATTGCCCTACCTGTTCATTCTGAAGAAGAGATCATTAACCAGTTTTGGAAGGGGGGCACAGGAAAAACGAGGGTGATTTACTTAAGCCATATTACATCTCCGACTGCATTGCGGATGCCCGTAGTGCAGATTTGCAAGCGCGCAAAACAAGCGGGAATACTCACTGTTATTGACGCAGCACATGCGCCAGGCCAAATCCCGGTCGATCTTCGCGCAATGGATGCTGATATTGTTTTTGGTAATTGTCATAAGTGGATGCTTAATGTAAAGGGTTCTGCTTTTTTATATGTTCGGCGCGAGTTACAGGATCTGATTGAGCCGTTGATCGTAAGTTGGGGCTACAACTCGAATGTTGAGACAACCACAGGGTCGCGTTTTGTTGATATTTTACAATGGACGGGTACAAAAGATCCTGCCGCCGCGTTAACGGTTCCTACTGCAATCCAATTCATGCAGAAGCATAATTGGGCAGATGTGCGCAGGGAATGTCATCTGCTGCTTTGCCAGGCGATTGAACGGATTTGTGATCTGACCAATATGTCTCCCTTGTATCCGCTCGATTCTGATTTTTACAGTCAAATGGGAATTGCCCCGCTTCCCTCATTAAACCTTGCTGTGCTCAAACGCCGTTTGTATGATGAATATAAAATAGAGGTGCCTCTGATCCAATGGCAGGACAAGCAATTTGTCCGTATTTCAGTGCAAGGGTACAATTCTCAGAAAGATATCGAGGCAT
>JAEURE010000069.1:0-7026 GCA_016789485.1 Anaerolineales bacterium
TTTATGCATTTCAACATTGGCGCGTAATTGTGCGTGATGATTTGCCGGTTCGATGTGTAAAAAACCTGTGCGGCGGAATCCACACTCGCCGCCTACACGTTCGCTCCAGTTGCGGAAATATTGGAAACTTTCCCAGGCCAAACGAGACTCAGCTTCCAGGTCATAATGCATGCGTACCAGTCCGCTGGAACTCCCGGTGGCGCCAAATGCCACTTGTTTGCGTTCCAAAATGACAGGCTTGAGCCCGCGTTCTGCAAGGTGGAAGGCAATGCTGGTGCCAATAACACCTGCACCGATGATGATGGCGTCGAAATTTTGAGCCATTATTTTTTGTCATCCCTTGAACGCATTTGTTGAGCCTTGTCTTTTAATTCCTTGAAATAACTTGTGTCTGTAATTTCCGCCACCTGTCGGGCACGGCGCGATTGGTCAATTTCAATTTTGAGTTGGGCGATCTCCTGTCGCAGAGACGCTTCGCGGACGTACCCGTCCAATGCGGCAGTGGCGAGTAATACCAGGGCTTCCAGCACATCGTCATCGGTAAATGGAACGATCTCACCGCTTTTTGGGTCTTTTGCGTTGATCAATTGCAAGACGCCGATCACATTGCCTTCCTTGTTTTGTAATGGAATGGTGAGGAAGGATTTGGAGTGGTATTTTGTGCGCGCATCAAAAGATTTTGTTCCAGAGAAATCAAATCCGTCGGCTTGATACGCATCGGCGATATTGATGCGGTTGTGAGTTAAAGCAGCATGCGAAGCCACGTTGGCGCGGTTCTCGCTTCCATCCGCGTTGTGCAATCGTACAGGATAGAAGGGAATCTCGTTTTTACTGGTTCCACCCATCTCCAAATTTAGGGAGGTGTTCCGCAGGATCACAAATTTGAGTTCATCTTTTTCCGCTAAATAAAGGGTACCGGCATCCGCATTTGTCACTGCCTGTGCTTCGATCACAAGAGTTTCAAGCAGCCGGTTGAAGTCCTTTTCTGCAGAGAGAGCAACGCCGATGGGAATTACTTTTCGTAAAAGCCGCAATTGGTTATCGCGAAAGGTGACACTGCGTGCCATTGCATCGAGCATACGCGCCAACTGCCCAAGATCCCCCGAATCCTTGGCGATGTCACTCAACAAGTCGGCAGTATATTCGCCGGTTTCCACTGCCTTAATGGCATGAATGATCCGTTTTAGTGGGGAGGAGGCGCTAACCACAGTAAGATTCGACATGTTAATATCCTGTCTTAAAAGTATACCACTTGAAAATCCGTTCGCTCGGCAAAACTTTGGGATATACTACCCGCATGCCACGAGAAAAAATTGGATACTTTGGCGGCACATTTGACCCGCCGCACATTGGTCATCTGGCTCTTGCCAGTGAAGCTGCATATCAGTTTGGACTTTCCCGCCTGTATTGGGGACTTACTCCCGATCCTCCACACAAGCAGGAACAAGTCATAACACCGCTTGTCCATCGTCTGGAGATGCTTAAATTGATGTGCGCTGAAAATCCTTTGTTTGAAATCTCCCGTCTTGAGATCAATCGTCCCGGCCCGCATTACACCATTGACACGATCCAACTTCTGTCCCGGCAGGCAGGGGATGCGGATATCGTTCTTTTGATCGGCGACGATTCCCTGTTGGATCTGCAAACCTGGCGCAGCTATGCGGACCTGATAACTGCTGTTTCCAAAATCGGCGTGATGCGCCGCTTCGGCAGTCCCTTCAACTACTCAGCCTTGTATGAAAAAACCCCCGGGCTGGAGGAGAAAGTTGATTTTATTGATGCCCTGGTCCAAACGATCTCCTCGCGAGAAATCCGCCAGAGAGTTAAAGATGGAGGCGTATATCGTTGCTATACGCTGCCGTCCGTTGCCAGCTACATCGAAGAACACAATCTGTATCGTGGAAAATAAAAGACTGCATGTCCATATTTCTTGATTCCATCTTTTCGTCCATTGCCCTCAGCCACTTCATGGTGGATACTTTCAATGCCAGCCGTCCCGTCCTGTTAACCTACCTTGGTCTGAGTGAATGGGAGATTGCCCTCTTCTCCACAATTTATATATGGACCTCTGCTCTTACCCAGCCGTTCTTCGGCTGGGTTTCTGATCGTACTGGTCCGCGCTGGCTCGCGGCAGGCGGCGTGTTGTGGATGACAGTTTTCTATTCCGCTGCCTTGTTAATTCCCGGTAAAGTCGGCTTGGCTTGCTTGATCATCGCTGCATTAGGATCATCCTCCTTTCATCCTGTTGGCGCCGTTCAAGCCACTTTGCGCGGACGTGACCTGTTGAAAGGGCGCGAAACGACAGCCACATCCCTCTTTTTCATGGCGGGACAGTTGGGTCATTTTATTGGACCTATTGTTACCGGCCTCATTCTCGCTTCTTACAAAATCCCGGGCATGTTCATTGTGCCGATCGTTTCGATTCCAATTGGTTTTACTTTGCTTAATCAATTGCGGGCCAATCATCCGCATCCAAAACCTTCCCAATCCACACATGTCAATCGTGCGCAGGCGGGGCTGACATTTATTGTCGTGCTGGCATTGGTGGCTGCCATGCAATCCTGGGCGCAGGCGAATATGGTTAACCTCATCCCGAAATACATCAAGGACTTGGGGCAGGGTGCAACTATTTATGGAAGTATGGCTGGACTGTTTATGGGCGGTTCGGCATTGGGGAATGTGTTTGGCGGTCATCTCGGAGATCGATATCCGAAACGATTTGTTGCAGCGGGCGTTTTATTTTTTGCAGCCTTCCCGATCTACCTTGTCAGTTTGATTGGATGGTCGTGGTGGTTGTATCTGCTTGTTCCTTTGGCGGGCGCGTTGACCGGGGCCGTGCACAGTATCATGGTGGTCTTTGCCCAGCGTATCATTCCCGGTGGAATGGCGCTCGCTTCCGGGCTGGCTTTGGGATTTATCTTTTCTTCGGGAGCATTGGGGCTGCTTTACACCGGTCATCTGGCTGAGATGTACGGTTTCCCCTTCGTGTTGACATTAACCACAGGCATGGTTTTAGTTGCCTCGCCATTGGCGTTGTTTTTGAAAGAGCCGAAACCGCTCCCTGTCTCTGCCGAATAAAAAGAGGCTGCTCGATCCGAGCGGCCTCTTTCTTCTTTCGACCTTCCTTACATCACATCTACGCATCCAGGTGATATGTATGATAAATGTTTTGACAGGGATTGCCCCAGGCAATATGCATTTCGCGCGAGGTTAGGTCAATGACAAGGGCATTGATGGTCTTTTCACGGTCCAATGGATCTGCACCTGCAATATTATGGTTGCAAATGGAATTTGGAACATTGACATGATCCTTCTGTATGGCTTGCAGGCTTTTGATGCTGTGCTGCTCTGTTTGGCGGAGCAGTCGTGAGGCGCGGAAGTAGCGCACACGCGAGGAGATTAATTCTTCAGGGTCTTTTTCGACCTGCTTCATTTGCGGGTCAATGTAGTGGTTTGTGTGTACCATATATCCGTCATGAGCGTGCAGGATCTCGAATTTACGTGCCGAGACCTCTATGGAATATATTTCGCCGCTTTCGTGAATGAGAAGATGGTTATAGCCTGCTGCGCGGTGTTGAACGAGGGTGCGGCCGATCGCACCGGAGATGCGTTTTGAGGAGAGAACAGCCCGGGCAACAACGAGGCGCGGGATTCCAATGCGCGAGTCGGCTGGGTACACGGAGTCAATGAGCTGGGCAATGCCATAAGCATTGAATCCGACATTGGGCAACAACCCGCCATAGGTCATGGCAAGAAACGGTGGTTCCTTGTCAGGCTTGGCAGAAATAACGAATACATCTCCTTCATCTTCAGGAATCCAATCTTCGTTATGAGCTGCGAGCACGTGCCCGTCGGCGGTGCGTTCTTCATTGACTGCCATGCTGGTACAGCGGGTAAGGTGCAGGGCGTCGGTGGTGACAGCTTCCATTGCATTGAGCACCATGATGTCATCAAATGGGATGTTTGAGCCTTTGGCAATGCCGCGCATTTCATCCACATATTGAGGGTAACGTTCCTCGGCAAATGGCAGATATTTTCGAGCTTGAATCTTTGCGCCTTCCCAAGTCAATTCAAGGGTGTTGTAGGCTGCGTCAATGAGAATGCGCGCGTTGGCGACACTATGCTGCACTTGGGCGCGGGCAGCTTCGCCGATCTGACTCCCCATCTCCAGGTGCGTACCGGAAACTTCAATTAGGGGCGGGGGGGTATCGTGAACAGGGGTATTTGGGATTTCGTGCTTGAACATGCTTCCTCCAGAAATAAAACCGCCTCGGATTTTCTCCGAGGCGGGGGGATTATATCACGGGAGGTTATTCTTCATTACGAAGTGGGCGGGACTTCAACAACTTGTTGAGAGACCGTCCCTCCGGGTGCATTGCGCGTGCCGAACCAGGTCATTGCCACGCCGCCAAGCGCCACAAGCGTGACCAGGAAGGAGGGCAGCCAGCCCACGCAGGGGATGAGGCTGATAAGACCTGTCACCAATACGAGCAGGAAAGTGCCAAAGCCGGTGGAAAGAACGGGTGCCCAAATCTGATTAATAGCTTTTGTGAAGCGGTCACCGACTTCCTGACCCAATGCCACCATACCGAACAGCCATGCCAGCGGGGCGATCAATGCCACGATCAGCGCAATCGGAATGAGGATGATGGTAATTGCCAAAATAAATATTGCGACAGGCACAGCAATGAATACGAGGAATCCATAACCGCCGGCAATAAAGGGTTGACGTACCATCGCGTTCCCGGCCCGTTCCAATTGTGGCTGCAGAAAGAGGGTCAACAACATGCCAACCAATGCCACTAAAATTGCCTGCCCAACTTTGCTGCCTACACTCCAAAACGGATTGATATTTACATCCACATTGGGTGTTTCTGGAACGCCGGGTACATTGGGAACGTTCGGTACGTTCGGTACATCAGGAACATCAATGACTGGCGGGGCATTATTCGTAATATTGCCATTCACTTCTGCGCCGGGTTTCTTTTCCACGTTGCCGCCGATGGTGGAAATATCTCCATTGACCACGGCTGTTTCCGAGAGCAAAGCCTGACCGCCGATGATGACAATGTCACCTTCGATGGTTCCAGAAATGGTCAGGTTCCCGCCGATCAAGGCAACATCTCCGTTGGTATCTCCCAACAGGGAAAGGTTTCCTCCGATCAAGGCGACATCTCCATTAATGGTGGAGTCTTTTTCAATGCTCACGTTTCCACCGAAGACGGCAAGGCTGCCGTTTAACTCATCTCCGCTTTCCAGCGTATAGTTCTGCCCGAATAGGACAACATCACCGCCCGGGCTTTGAGCGAATACAGTGCTGGTTGGCAAAAGCAATAATGCCAGCAAAAGGATGATGCGAACCAGATTTGATTTTATTTTCATACAGTTACTCCTTGCGGCTTGCGTGCAAACCGCCAGATGGATACTATCCAAATTAACCCCAGGCCGCCCAGTGAAGAGAGAAAAACCATCAGCGCATACGGCGGAATGAATGCCGGCATCATGCGTGTTAATACTTTCAACGCTTCGGCAAACGCCTGAAGGGACGTGAACATAAACAGAAGATAGCCGACTCCCGCTGTGAGCCATTCTATGGGTGCGGCGATGAACGCATAGACAATAGGAGCGGTGAACCAACTGAGCAGTCCCACCCCGCTCGCGATCAACACGATCAGGCCCCACAACCTTCGGCGGCGTTCGGCTACTTTTTGTGCAGCGAACCGTTGCTGGAAGCGCAGCGTGAACCCTGCTGCAGGGGAGGCAATTTTCGCAGAACGCAGAGCAAGACCGGTCTCAGCCAGAGCCGAGCAGGTTCTGCAATCCCGCAGATGCGAGTCAAGTTCACGCTTCTCGGTTGCGCTCAAATATTTATCGTCCAACAGCCAGGTTTCAAAAGGCTGGTGATTCATGATGTCTCCTTTCCATTTCGGCAAGCAAGTCGTCTTCCTCTTCCTGCCACACACCTGCCAGTTCCTTGCGCGCACGATGCAGGCGGCTCTTCACCGCACTGACGGTCAAGCGCAGGGATTCGGCAATTTCCTTTTCTGAATAATCGTACCAATATCTCATAATGATCGCGGCGCGGTCTGTGGCATCAAGGTCATTGAGCATGGCATGGATTCTCTCCTGCGTCTGCCCTTTGATCGTTTCGCCTTCGGGGTTTGGCGCGTCTACATCTGGCAACTCAAATGCATTGCCGTCTTCGTCTTCTGCGTCCATCGAGAACATGGAGAATTTTCGCCGCCGCAATTTGTCAATACAATAATGCGCCGCAATCGAAAGCAGCCAGGTCGCGAACGGACGCTTTTCGTCATAGCGGTGCAGGTGCTGGTAGGCACGCAAAAACGTTTCCTGCGCGGCATCTTCTGCCAGCTCAGGCTCGCCCAACATGCGGTAGCACAAGTTGAAAACAGGGGTCTGATAGGTTTCGACAAGCCTGGTAAATGCCTCATCGTCGCCTTGTTGTGCTTGGGAAACCCAAGTCTGTTCTTCGTTCACGTTTCTCCTCGGAAGGCTTTCTACCTTCTCTACGCATTCACTTGAGGAAAAGTTTCATAAATTTGACTAAACAAATTTCAAGTGCGGAATGCAGGGCACTGGACTTTTGGACAGGAAAACCGTCCAACCACAGAATACTCCAAACTGCCCGTCTAGCGTACTAGCTTGGTGACCAGTTTTAGACTCACCTAATGGCTATGTCCGCTTCCTTCTGGACCGAGAACCTGCTCCCACTTCCCAAGCGACTCAGCCCTTTGGGCAAGGAAGATGGCAATCGTGGTGGTGAGCGGCACGGCGGCAATCAAGCCCAGCGAGCCGACCAAAGTCCGTACGATCTCCTCTGCGATGAAGGAAAAATTGATGAGATAACCATAGTCCCCGCGTCCAAGCGAAAACATCAGCAGCATGGGCAGGGATGCTCCAGCGTAAGCTAAAACCAGGGTGTTGACCGTGGCAGCTACATGGTCCTGCCCGATGCGCATGGCGGAATTGTAGAGTCCGCGAAAGCCAAGCGCTGGATTCGCATGC
>JAEURE010000069.1:7120-10517 GCA_016789485.1 Anaerolineales bacterium
AGTTGATTGGAGTTTCCATCAATTGCATCAGGAACATCACGTTTTCATCACCTGTGCCGTTGAGTTTTGCGAACACTACAAACAAGGCGGAAAGTGCGCCTGTCAACAGCAATACCAATATCATGCTGATGACAGCTGCATGGGTTTTCAAGTTCCAGCCATATGTGAGATAGAGCGTGACCGCTAGAAGAATGATCGAACCGATGATGCTCACTTGCAGCGGGTCTTTGCCGATAAGGATTTGCGGAATGATGTAGTTGATGATGATGAATAAACTAAAAGCCATGCTCAGAATCGCGCGCACGCCTTTCCAGCGGCTGATGAAGACGATGGCAATTGCAAAGATGGCTGTCAGCCAGAGGATCGGGGTGGTGCGGACGTAATCCACAAAATAAGCATTCACCACATTGTCCGGCGTCTTGCTGATGGAGACCATCACCTGATCGCCCTCACTCATCAAATAATCATCCGAACGGACTTGCCGTTTGCCATAATCAATTTCCATGGGAATGCCAGCGTACTCGCCTTCCAGAATATTTACACGCGCAATCTGGTAGGTTTGCACATTTCCGCCCAGATCCACTTTTCCTTCTTCAATAATTTTCAGCACCTCCGCGCGGACGGTGTCTGCGCCAAAGGTGGCGAAACCGTCTCCGGGTAGTTGCACATTGGAAAGCGCAGCGTACAAAATTGCAGCGAGCAGTAATAGAAAAGGAAAGAGCCATGATTTAGTTTTCATGGCTCTGATTATACGATGGACGGTACGAATGGTCTGAGGTTTATGGTCTGTCATCCGCTTTTGGCATTTGGGATTCTTCGATCAAGTCTTTGGGTGTTGCCGCGCCACAGCTTGGACAGAGGTAGTTGTACTCCACGGGAACATAAGAGCGTGTGCAAAATGGACACGTAATCGGCATCGGTTCCTTGGGAACTTCCTTTACCACTTCTTTGGTCACTTCGCGGGTCTCCACGCGAGTCCTTCCGCCGCCGGTGTTGATGAAAATCGGCCCGCTGGAATGATGAGATGAAGAACCGCCGGTTGAAGAGGATTTATTGGATAAGGCGCCTCCAATGGCTCCGCCGATTGCGCTTCTACTTGCTGACGGCTTGGAAGCCCCTGACGATTTGGAAGAAGATGATTTGGAGGATTTTGAAGAAGAATTTGAGCCGCCCTTCATATTTCCAAGCACGAAGAATAGGACCGCCACGATCACCACTGCTGCGAGAGTGACAAAGACAATGATGGCTGTCAAGCGGATGGCGCGCGGGATGTTGTAAAGCTCATAGCCGTAACTGAAAAGGAAAACACCGCCTACATAAAGCGGGGCAAGAATCAGGCACAGGATTGTCCCCAATTCCTGTGTAAGGTTTTCTTCGAACCAGGTTTGATAGCCAATAAAAATGATCAGCGCGAGGGCAGCCAGCGCAATCAACCCGCCAGGGACGAGAAGATGCAGCGGTTTGCCGGGCTTTGCATCATCGTGGTCATATTCAAATACTTCATGTGTTTTGTCGCGTACCTGACGTGCTTTGTACTCCGATTGCGGCATGGAAATTCTCCTTTATAAAGGGTGATGCGCTTTTATACTTTACTTACTCAAATCCTTGGACATTGTCTCCATTTGGGCGAGGATCGCGGCAACCTGTCCGCTGGGAGTGTTGACGCGGTACATATGCGCAAATCCATCACCAAGCATTATCTTAACTGTACGCCATGAAGCCAGCTGAGGTTGCAATGTGCCTTGGGGTAAAAGATCCACAGCTTGCCTCCACTGGGGATGAGTCTTTTCGTAATCGCCGAGCAGTTCCAACGTCGAAGTACGAAGCGGGAAGAGGTGAGTGGTCTCCACCCAGCGGGCATCCTGTTTATTGTCCGTCAACCAGCGGACGAAAAGCCATGCGGCGAGTTGTTCTTCATCTGTCGAATCCAAAATGACAAAGGATGAACCGTACACGGCCATTGCGCTATTCTCTTCGCCGGGAAAAGGCATCACGCTCCATTTGTCTGTGCTGTTTGCGCTTGCGAATGCACGCGCTACGCCCGGAAAGTCGGTTAAACTCGCGGCGATGAATAGTGCTTCGCGGTTTGCAAAAGATGTCAGCGGGTCTGCGCTTGTGCTTTGCCAGGTGCAGCTGGATTCGGAAAGCTCGCGCAAAAATCGGAAGGCATCCATATTGTTTGGCGTGAGGAAACGATAATTGCCTTCCTCCAAGACACCGCCGCCAAACGCCAGCATCCAGGAATAGGCGGTCATTGAGTCGGTGTTCACCAGCCAGCCGCCGAGAGCGTCGTTTTCTGCAAACGCATCTGTGAGCATTGATTTTTGTGCGCCGCATGATTGCCGTTGAAAATCTTTCGCTGAGGTCGGGAGGGAATCAAACCCAAGTTCGCCTGCCCAGGTTTCGTTCCAAAGTAAAAACTGCGCAGTTCGCTGCGCTGGAAACGCCACGCGCGCTTCGCCAGCCAGATCCTGATTCCAAATCGCAGACGGGATATCGCTGGAGTCGATTCCGTATTTCGGGTCTTCAACATAATTTGTCAACTCGGTCACTGCGCCGTCGGCATACCAGCCCTGCGCATGTTCGGGCAGCGCGATCACCAGATCCGGCTTTTCTTCCTTGGGTAGGGAAGCGGTCACGTTTTCATACATGTTCGCAAAATTGATCTGGTTTTCCACGCTTACTTGAATCCCCCACTCGTTTTGCGAGTTGAATTCGTTGACGAATGTATTGAACAGGTCTGATTCGATTCCATACCACGGAATCCAAACGGTGATTCCCAGCCCGTTCAACGCCTCATCATTGACCTCAAGCCTGCTGACTGTTTCGAGGGCGGGTTCTGCTGTTTGAGTTTTTTCACTGCTTTGCGTGGAAGCTGCTTCTGCCGTGGAGGTGACGTTCGTTCCATTGCAGGCGGTCAGGATGATTGCCGTTATGAAGAGGAGTGGGAATATGGTTTTCATCTATTTTTGCGATTATGCCAGCAGCATAAATGGAACTGGCGTGAATACTAAAAAGAAGATGATGATCATCGAATAAGCGATCAGGCGTCGGGTGGGGTCGAGCGTTGTGATCTGGTCGAGGGGCTGCGCGTGAACGCGTCCCAGCCAGAAGAGCAAAACTGCCCACAACCACCATCCGCTCCAGAAGAATCCAGCCGCAATCAACAGGCCAATGATATATGGAAACGCTTTTCGCGATTTATCTCCAAACAAGCCGTAGATGACATGCCCGCCATCGAGCGTCCCTGCAGGGATGAGATTGAGCGCCGTGACGAGGATGCCCGCCCAACCTGCGAATGCCACCGGATGAATAAATACATCCGTGCCGCCAAAGGGGATTGGTCCGCCTGTGAAGAAATATCGAATCCAATAGAAGATGCCTTGCGGCTCGACCG
>JAEURE010000006.1 GCA_016789485.1 Anaerolineales bacterium
GCCTTTGAAGACTTCGATGAAGCTTTCGTGATAATACTTGTAGACTTCCTCAACGGGCTTACCCTGCTTATCTGCGGCGATGACAACGGGCGTGCCATGCGAATCTGTGCCCGATACCACGAGGACTTTGTTCCCTTGCAGGCGGTGATAGCGTGCGACAATATCACCAGGTAAATGGGAGCCTGTGATATTCCCGACATGGATCTCGGCATTTGAGTATGGCCAGGCGATGGCAATAAGGATATTCTCGTTCATTCGTGCCTCCAGTGTCTTATGTCATTGCGAGCGTACTTTGCGAAGCAATGACATGATTATTACAAACAAAAAGGCTGTCCGCGAAATGGACAGCCCGTTTTCATTCAGGTATGTAAACCTAACGTGCTTTCCAATTGGCGCAGAGGGACATTTCCATTCGCATCATGCTGGACATGGCCATGGTCATTGGCACCATTGGGTAAGCAAACTTGAAATTCATGTGTGGTATTTTACAACAAATCCCGCAGTTTTGCGAAGGGAGAATCTGGTTCCACAGGTTTATGGCCGCAATCCTTTTCATTCAGGTTCTGCCCGCACTCGGGACAAAGTCCCTTGCAGGATGGTTTACAGACTGGGCTGATGGGAACTTCGAGCAGGGCATATTCGCGCAACATCTCTGCAATATCGAGATGTGCGTCATCGGGGATGATCAGGCCTTCTTCGGTTTCGGAGCGGGTATCGAAGGCGTATAGTTCGGTGAAAGACCAATCCAGTTCATGATCGAAGTCTGTCAGGCAGCGTACGCAGTTGAGGGTGGTTTCAGCGGAGAAGTCGCCTTGCAGGATGAGTCCCTGCGGGGTCTTGCCGACATTCGCGATGCCTTCAAAGTTGCGCAGTTCAAGGTCTTCGAGCTTGAGCTTCTCGAACTCAAAGGCGAAGTCGTGGTTGTAGCCGATCTCTTCATGGATGATGAAACCGACGTTAAAACGAAAGGGTTTTTTAGGGCTTGGCATATGGAATGATGAATTAGGAGGGATGAATGATGAAGAAGAGCAGCTCGGAAACTAAAAACTATCGAACTACCCAACTACAAAACTAAACCTTCCTATCTACAATATATTTGGCGAGGTTTTCCAGCGCTTCCCGTTCGGCGCAGGGTTCGATGGCTTCGAGCCTGGCGAGGGCGCGTTCCACGTGCTGTTCGGCTTCGAGCATGGCTTTCTTGGAAGCGTCGCTTGCGCGGATGTGATCCACGAGGCGGGTCATGTTGTCGTTGTTGGTCCAGCCGCCGTTGGGCAGGGATACGACGTCAACATCGTCCGGGTTGGCTTCAGCGTAGTAAATGGCTGGCAGGGTCACCAGACCATTCAGCAGGTCGGAGCCGAGCGGTTTGCCGACTGCGCTTTGATCGCCTGTGAAGTCGAGGATGTCATCCACGATCTGGAAGGCGACGCCGATTTGATATCCAAAATCGCGCATGGCTTCGGTGGTTGCTTCACTGGCAGGGCTGACCATGGCCGCAGAGCGCGAGGTCATTTCAAAGAGCGAGGCGGTCTTGGCATAGATGCGTTTGTAATAGTTGTCGCGGTTGATGAGCCCGCGCGAGGTGAACATCTGTGTCAGTTCGCCATTGACAATGGTTGCCAGCGTTTCGGAAAACAACTTCATCAACGGCAGGTGATCGGTTTCGGCGGCGAGTTTTGCGGCGCGCGCGAAAAGATAATCGCCAGTTAAAACAGTGGCAGGTGGCGACCAGCGTGCGTTCAATGTGGCCATGCCTCGGCGAAGGAGGGAGCCGTCGATCAGGTCATCGTGTACCAGCGTGGCCGTGTGCAATAATTCCACCGCCGCGCCAAGTGTGACGAGTTTTTCAAGCGGCGCACCCAGCATGTTTCCGACGAGCAGGCCGAGGGTGGGGCGGATGCGTTTGCCCCCAGCCGCAAGCAAATGTTCCAGGGCTGCACGCAGGTCGGGGTGTGATTCATCCGCCTGGGCCCGCATTCGTTCTTCAACGAGTTTGATTTCTTCTGTTACTGGTGAAAGGAAAGTTACCGCGTTCAAATCAGTCTCCCCATGCAAAGAGCCGCGCCGCGTTGGCAGTTGTGATGGCGGCGATCTCCGCAGGGCTTTTGGAATGGATTTCTGCTATTTTATCAGCAATATGATGAACAAAGGCAGGTTCGTTCCTTTTGCCACGAACTGGCACGGGAGCGAGAAAAGGAGAATCGGTTTCAATCAGGATTCTGTCAAGAGGAAATTGTCTGGTAATTTCGCGCTTTTCGTCCGCATTCTTATAAGTCACTGGGCCTGTGACGCCGAGATAAAAATTGATTGCCAGTGCCTTTTGCGCGGTTTCGAGGTTGCCATTAAAGGAATGCAGCACACCGGGTTTTTCTGCGAGCGTGCCTTGCAAAGTTTTTTGCCAATCTTCTAAAATTCTCAGCAAATCCACAGAGGCTTCGCCGAGCCACGCATCGTTTTCTTCGCGCATGTGGATGATGACGGGCTTGTTGATTTCCTTCGCAAAATCCAATTGTTGTTTCAAAATGTCACGTTGAATTGCACGTTTTTCATTTTCCTTCACCCAGTAATAATCAATGCCGATTTCGCCGACCGCCACTACCTTTGGATGGCTGGCAAGTTCTTTCACTTGCCGAAACGTGCTTTCGGAAAATTCCTCCAGATCCGTTGGATGGAACCCAACCGCCGCATACACGCTGGAGTATGACTCTGCCAACTGCACCGCCTCTTTACTTGACTTGTGGTGGAGTCCTGGCACGAGCAGCCGAACCAACCCTGAATCATTTGCGCGGCGGATCACATCCGCGCGGTCTGTATCGAATTTGTTGTAGTCCAGGTGACAGTGGGTATCGGTGAGCTGCATGGTGTTAAGATTATATCAGCCTAAACAAACAGGAGTTTGCACTGGTACTAATGCTTGAATTGACGAGTTCTTTTTAAACTTGTATAGTGAAAATAAAAGCTGTCGAGGTTGAAATGTTGAAAAGGTCTTTTTTGTTTTGCGCGTCTGTTTTAATTCTTATTTCTGCTTTCCCGCAAAAAGCAGTTCATGCAGATGTAGCTCCACCTGAAGCGCCCCCGGGCACGAATTTGGTTCCGGGAAATGAAACCACCCAGGTCCGTATGATGGCAGAGACGGTGACGTTGACCTTCTCCAAAAACCAATCCGATCCGCGGAAGGCTGTTGCTAAAACGGAAGCAGTTTTTACCATGCGAAACCTAGGCAATGCCGAGGAAAGAATGGCTGTGCGCTTTCCGCTTTCGTTCTTCAACGGCAATTCAGACGGCTTTGGTAATTTCCCTGAGATTTCTTCGATTGCAGTCAAGGTTGACGGGAAAAATGTGCCGACAAAAAAAGAGAATCAACCTTTCTTGTATAGCGAATATTCATATCAGGAACGGGATCAGATTCCCTGGGCGGTCTTTGATGTGATCTTCCCGCCGAATCAGGATGTGACGATTGAGGTCGTATATAACGTCAATGGATATGGCTACTATCCCTATGAGGCTTTCAAATACATTCTCGAAACGGGCGCAGGCTGGAATGGTACGATTGGCAGCGCTGAGGTCGTTGTCCGATTGCCGTATGAGGTCAGTGAGCAAAATCTTGATTTGTCAGGTCAGGCTGGTCACGGCGAGTCAACTCCGGGCGGAGTGCGAAGCGGGAACGAGATCCGATGGTCGTTCACAGATTTCGAACCGACATATTTGGATAATATTCAGATCGTCATTGTTGTGCCATTCCTCTGGGAAAATGTGTTGAGGGAAAAAGCCAATGTCGAAAAAAATCCAAACGATGGCGAAGCGTGGGGCAGGCTTGGGAAGGCATATAAGGAAGTGGTCATGATGCCGAAGGGGTATTTGCGCGAAGACCCCGCCGGGCTTGAATTGTATGCGATGAGCAAGAACGCCTATGAAAGGTATCTTGCACTTCTGCCGAACGATCCGCTTTGGCATTACGGGTATGCCGACCTGTTGTGGGCGCATTATCAATATAGCGTCTATTACACAGGCAAACCAGACACCGAAGGCATTTTGACAAAAACTCTAACCGCTTTGCAAACTACGCTTGCACTTGACCCCAATAATCAACTTGCGAAAGATTTATTGCTGGAGATCAGTTATCAAATTCCAGATGCCGTACAACAAATGGAAGATGAAAGTTTTATTTTGTTCGGATTGACCGCAACTCCGATTCCTCCCACTCCTTGGGCTGTAGAGTCAACCCCAACCTTTGTCCCCACTGTGATAGCCCCATCGCCAACATATTCAATGGGTGTAAATACTCCCGAGCCTGTTTCCTCGGCTAATCCATTATGTGGAAGTTCTTTTCTGTTGCCGTCATTGTTAAGTGTGATATTTCTTTTGAAGAAAAGAAACTAAGTTAAAAAGTCAGCAGGCTGGGATGATTTATCATCCCAGCCTGCTGATGTGTGAAGTATTATTTAATACCCGCCACTTTCAAGCCGTCTTCCAAAATCGCCTTGACCTTATCTTTGTGACGGGTCTCGGTGTACACCCGCAAAATGGGTTCCGTTCCAGAAAAGCGGATGAGCAGCCAGCCACCATCCTCCAATTTGAACTGGAAACCATCCACGGTGACAATATCCGTTACCTTTAAACCGCCAAGTGTCGAGGGATAGTTGTCGCGGATGATCTTCTTGCGGGATTCATGATCGCCACTGAAGGGACTGTCCACTCGGTCGTAATAATATTCGCCGCCAACTTTGGCAAACAAATCTTTCAATAATTCGGTGGGTTTCTTGCCCGTCTTGACCATGAAATCGAGCATGTACAAGCCAGCCAAAATTCCATCGCGCTCGGGCACGTTTCCGCGGAAGGCATAGCCGCCGCTTTCCTCGCCGCCGATCAGGGCATTGGTCTCGGTCATCTTAGGGGCAACATATTTGAAGCCTACACCAGTCTCATGGACAGGAACGCCGTAGATTTCACCCAGTTTGTTCAACATGCCCGTTGTGGACAGGGTCTTTACAATATCACCGCGCTCACCGCGGATTTCGAGCAGGTAATAAGCAAGCAACGCATACACGCGCAATTGATTGATGAACTCGCCGTTCTCGTCGCCAATTCCGCAGCGGTCAGCGTCACCATCGGTGATGAGAAGAACGTCAGCCTTGTTATCTACGGTTGCTTTCAAGCCCACATCAATGTTCGGCTGAATAGGTTCGGGGCGTTTCATCTCTGGGAAGGATGGGTTGCGATGATTGTGGATTTCGATCACACGAGTTTTACCGCCTGCCAGCAGGCGAGGGAACCAACCTGCGCCATTGCCCCACATGGTATCCACCATCACAGTCAATCCAGCGTCTTTAATGGGCTGCAGGTCAATCAGTCCATCACGAGTTAAATGTTCAATATAAGGAGTGGCCGCATCAAATTTGACGATCTCACCAGCTGCGGCAGCGTCTTTGTAATCCTTGCGCTTTACATCCTTGATGTCGTCAGGGATGCCGCCTTCGATCTGTTTCAACCCTTCGGGGTCAATCGCGCCGCCCGTCTCATTGCGGACTTTAAATCCATTGTCAGTGGGCGGGTTGTGGCTGGCGGTGATATTCACAGCGCCAGCAGCTTTTTTATCAACAACTGCGTAAGCGATCACGGGGGTCGGTGTGGCTCCATCTGTCAAATAAACTTTCATTCCGTTGCCAGCCAGCACTTCCGCAACAGCCGCAGCAAAATGCTCACTGCCAAAACGCATATCGTACCCAACCACGATCCACTGCCCTGTTTTGCCTTGTGAGACCATGTAGGACGCGAATCCCTGTGCAGCGCGGCGAACGTTGTCGAAGGTATAATCTTCAGCAATGACCCCGCGCCAGCCGTCTGTGCCGAACTTTATTTTTTGTGTCATGTATTTTCTCCTGAGAAGTAATCACTTGTAAAATTATAACATCTGAAAAAACGGCGTTTAATGAGAACTCCGATTTGACCCCCTCACTTTAATCCCAGTAATTTACTCATAGAATTTAATAGTTCGATTGTATAAGTGATTCCGCTATTTGGCATTGCAATCATAAGGTTGGCCGTGATGGTAACGATGGAGAGTATGATTGTTGTAAACGCAAGAAATCTTCTCATGATAGCCTTTTGGTTTGCAAACTGCATTCCCTGCATAAATTGAATTGTTGTTAACAATACCAATGACGGCATGAAGTCCTCGATGTATCTCATCGTCACAAAGTAGAAAGTTAAGATCGTGAACATTCCGATAAAGGCTGAACCCGCCAAAAGAATAGTCAGCCAAATTTTATCGGGTTCTTTTGTCTCTTCTATTGTTACTCTTTTGTCTATTGTTTGGAAATTGTTGAAAATGCGCAACAGAGGCGCGAAGATAAGAAGTATATATGGAGATAGATAGATCAGCCCCCCAAGTCTGTCATTTGATGCGGGATACTCAATGCGGGTTATGTATGGAAATCGAGGTAGTGATTTTAAGGGGTGGAGGAAGTAGTTGTACAAATTCTTTGCCATATAGTTTAAGGAAAATGAATTTTTGAAAACATTGTAATCAACGTTCGTAAGTTGATACTTTATTCCAAATTCAAATACTGAGCCAAACCTTGCCCAGTTATACCAACCCAGACTGGATATCGCTACTACTAGGGGGATCCCAAGAGCCGCCAATAGTGGCAAATATGATTTTGGCTTACCAATTCCAATTAACTTAAAAATATAAAATACAGTTACTGCTGTGGAAAAAAGAATTACGGGTGCAACGGTAATTCGCGTTCCAAGAGCAAATGCCCAATGGAGACCTGCAAAAGCGAGCTTCCATAAGGAAAGTCTGTTAGTGTCGAATGAGGAATAGACCCAATAACAACCGCCAATGAAGAAAAACTGGCACCCGAAAATCGCAGCTTCATAGATCCGCGCCTCCTTTAGCATGATCGTTCCTGGAGTGATCAGCCCAATAACCAGTAATACACTGCCGAGTAGCCAACTGGACAGATGTTTTAGCGATGTAGACCAATACCGCAGAATGATCAGGGACGAATATAAAAATAGTCCGTACGCAAATAGCAGGGCGATATAATGATCTCCAATATAGGAAAGTCGTTCTTTGCTAAATAAAGTCAGGATAAGCGAAGGAACAGGACCCCAGTAAACGTAAAATTTTTTGTTATAGAGCGATACATCCCATGGAAAATCCTCAAGGCCATGCTCTTTCCGAAGAAAATAGTCATAGGGATTGCTGAACGATAGGAGCGCAGACGATGGTTCTTCCGTCAAATATAGATGCCCCGCCTTAAACCCAATGGCGAGTTCGCTATAGTAGTTGTAGCTATTTTCCAAATCCTTAGCTACGGGCTGCGAGTACCAGGTATGTATAATTATGACGATACATGCTGCAACAGATGAGATAAGCGCAATTTGAGTAGACTGACTGAAATTAAGATAGTTGGATACGTATTTTTTGAGTGTGCCCAATCTTTTTTGAAAAATAATAAGAAGTGAACCTGTCAAAATAAGGCCAATCCCGGATGACAGCATAATAATTCTTCCTCTGCCCCAGCCCTCATCGTTGTCAATGCCAATTTGTTGAGCAAAAATCGCTATTGTGAATAGTGCGATCCCCGCATAAAGAAATACTTTCTTCAAAAGATATCTCCGGTAGATAAGTTATATGAATGTATTAAACCTTATCTGTCATAGGTTAAAGAATTTTCGTCAGAGATTGGCGATATTTTTATGGAGTCGTACTCGTCGCCGGCGGAAGCGGCGTTGGTGTGGATGTTTCCAGTGTGGCGGGTGTGGGGGTGAACGTCGCCTTTGCTGGCGCTTCGCCAGACATCAAAATTTGCCAGGCAATTTCCAAATCACCCGCTGCCACTACGGGGAAATCAGGCAGGTTGCCCAGGGTCAGGTCTAACCTCGAAAGGACCAGCAAGAGCAAATCATCATTCGTCTCGGCTTGCAATTCAGCCAGCAGGTCACGCGCCGACTGCACGTCAATTTTCGCCAATCCAAAATTACTTTGCGCCAGATAGAGCCGTGCGCGCGCGAGTATGTCCAGTGCGCGGGTCATCATCACTTCGTGTTTCAGGTCAAGCAAAATCTTATCGTTGTTCTTTTGCAACTGCGTATCAAGTTCGGCTTGCATCCCTTGCAATTTTTGTATGGAAGCCGAATATCCTTCAACGGATGTTTCCAGTGCAGTCACGTGGGTGTTCATTTCTTCCAATTGAGTTTGCAGCAACGAAACTTCAGCTTCAAGTTTATTGATTTGTGCGGTGTTTCGCTCCACGGGCGCAATAAACGTCCGGTTGATGTATGGGAGACCATAATATAAAATCGCGCCAATTCCGCCAAGAAAGATAACGAGGATGATCAATCGAAGCAGGGCACGCAGGAAGTTGATAAACGCCCGCCCCAAACGTGCCAGGAACGAATCCTGCTCTTCGACTTTTTCCTGTGCAGGCTGACTCTTCTCCACATAAGCGGGCGGCGCCTCTTCTTCGACGGGAATCAAGGCTCTGTTTTCTGATTCATTGCCCTGTGCCTCAGCAACAGACTGCAAGCGGGCGAGCAGCGTTTTGCCCATGCCTTTCACTTTCAAACAATCTTCGATGGTGTTGAACGGACGTGCTGCAATGATATTCTCTGCAACAGAGTGGGTAATGCCCTGTGCTTGGGTCAATGTATCAAGGTCTGCGGTGTTGAGGAAGGTGAGGAAGTCGCTCATGATGTCTCCTGTGGTGTCATTGTACAACAAAAGGCTTGGGACGAGAATCTGCCAAGGGAATGTATCAGGCGTCAGATTAAGAAGGAAGCGTGCTTCAGCCATTGGAAACATCTGCGGGTTGGGAATCCCGAAGCTTGAATTTGAACCACGCTATAACAATTGAGATCATGTTTGCGGCAATAGCAAACCAGAATGGGGTCCGCGGGGAAATGCGCTCCCAAAGCTGGGCGCCGATCCACGGCATGGGCAATGAGAGGATGCCAAGGGTGGTTCCGAAGAAGCCGAAAGCCATGCCGCGTTTTGATTCTGGGACGACTTTGGAGATGAGCGATTCGTAGGCGGGCATGAGGTTGCCGTTGCCAAGACCGAAGAAACACATCGCAAGGATGAAGCCCGCGTAGCTGGTTGAATTTAATAAAGTAAATAAGCCCAAGCCATTTAGCATAAAGCCTGTGACAATGGCGGCGCGTTCGCTAAATTTATCCACGAGTGAACCTGCGAGCGGTGCGGCAATGATGGCGGTGACTCCGATTGCTGCATTGACGATGCCAATTTGTTGTACGTTGAGTTTACCGATATCGGAAAGATAAATGGGGAAGAGTTGTCCGATGAGGTTGTAGGAGGTGTCGCCGACTGCGTCTGTGACCCAGATCCATGTGAGGACGCCGCCTGAGAGAAGCAGCGCGAAGATGGTGGTGAGTTCTACTTTGAAGCCGCTAAAGGTGGGCTTGGCAGTATCTTTGATGGGAGCGAAGCGCTCATTGGTTGCCATCCAAACACGCAGGAGGGTGGCGGTGAGATAAAAGCCGAATGCCACGCGCATCATCAGTGGAAAACTGAATTGATATGCGAGGAAGCCTGCCAATGCGGGACCGATGACAGTGACGGTTTGATAAATGCCTGAGGTGATGCCGAAGACTCGTCCGCGTGATTCTTCGGAAGATTGTTCGGAAATGTACGCGCCGAAACTTGGGCCAACCACAGAATTGGAAACGTATTCGATACTCAACCCGATGAGTATCCACTGCCAGTTTGGCGCAAATGCAAAGATGAGATAACCAAAGACGGCGACGGAACTCCCCATTGCAATGACGCGCAAACGGCCGATGGTGTCTGAAAGCCAACCCCCGAAAATCTGCAAGACCATCGGCACGAGCGATGCCAATGTGAACACCATCCCGACTTGTGCTACGCTCGCGCCGAGGTTGAGCATGTACAGTGATAACATGCTGTATGCCATTTGTCCTCCGATGTTGGCGAAGATCATGCCCGCGCGGACCCCGCGCAGATTGTGATGGAGGTTGGGTTTGTTGTTCATTTAATCAAGGAGTTGACTCGCCAGGTGATTTGTTCAAGTAAGGCTGGGTTGAACACTCTGTATGATTCGAGGTGACCTGAGATGGGGAGAATTAATCCGATGGCGATTGAGTAGGCCAGGAGAGCGATGGCAAATGTCGAATATATCCAACGGGCGGCAGGATGGGTCTTTAATTGAGCGAGTCCCTGCCAGAAGCCGATCACTGCCAAAAGGGACAGGGTGGGTACAAGGTCCAGCAGGTAGCGCATGGTGGTGAAGAAAAAGAATTGCAGCATGAGAAACACGAAGAACGCTGCGCCTGTCAGGGAAAGCCATATCCAGCGGAAATTTTTATCTTTGTTCAAGCCTGCAAGGAATGCAAAGACCATGAACGGGCTTGCGGCAAAAATGCCAGTGATGGCTTCTGCAAGCAGTAAATAAAATTCTGGATATTCACCGGCCAGCCAGTTTGGTCCCGCCCAACGATTTGGGATCAGATAGGGAAATACATCCCGCGTTTCAAGTGGATTAAAAAGAGTTTTGTATAAATTTGGCGGAATATAGGCTGGCGAAAAAGTCTTCCCCAGCAACTCGTACAGGTTGTAGCTTGTGAGCTGGTAATGTAAACCAAATTCCGTGAAGGAATCGAAGCGGGCATAGTTGTATGCGGCATAGCTGACTGCGCCAAGCGCCAAAGGTGCAGAGAATGCGATCACGAGCGAAAACGCTCGAGCCTTTTGTGCTTTGACTGCCCAAATAAGAACTATGAGTGCGAGAAATGCCACGGAAAATGTCAACGTGGTGCGTGAACCGACTGCCAGGGCAAGAAATATCCCTGCCAATGTCAGGCGTAATTTTGATGGATGGTTGAATGCGGTAAATATCCAATACATGCCGCCAAGCAAAAAGAATTGGGCGGCGATGATGGCCGCTTCATAAATTCGCGCTTCGAGAAGGATGTAGAGAGTTGGGTTCACTAACCCTGCAAAGGCAATTGCAGAAAGGAGCGCCCAGAGCGGTGTTTCAAAGAAATACTTTTTCCATAGTTGTAGGATCAATAAGACTGAAAATATAAATGTGCCTGTAACATAAACAAAGGTTATGACCTTGTCACCAACAGGCTGTTGCGAAAACAATTTGAAGATGGCGAGAAAAAGAGCAGGCGCGGGTCCCCAATAAAGATAATATTTTCCTTTGTAAAGGGAAGCATCCCATAACACGGGTACACCTTCGCGATTGCCCGGCTCGTATACATTTTCCATCGTGAGGAGCGCAGGATCAGGCTCAATATCCACAGCAAGTTGACCTTGGCTGAATGCAGTGGCAAGCAAATCGTAATAACTTGTCTCGTTGGGCCAGGTCGTCCATAAGCCAGCGGAGATATACCAGACGTATCCCATGATGACCATTCCGCTTAATGCAGCAACGGAAAGATAAGTCCACCCCGCAGGGGTATGGAAAGCGCGACCGATGAAATTGTTTTCACGGTAGAACAGGGAAGCTGCGAAAATGAGAAGGCCGATAAAAAAAAGGATGTACCGTTTTCCGCCCCAAGCGGGATCTTTATCCAGACCTAGTTGATTGGCAAACAGCATTGCAAAGATTAGGCTTGCGCCAATGATTCCACCTGCTATTTGAAGCCATTTTCTTGTCATTTCTTGATTTTATCCAGCAATCTTGAATTTGAATATCATTTTAATGGTTTCTGGATTTTATCATCCGACTGAATTTGTTTGCTACTTATGCACCACCATGTTCTAAGGCAGTATAATCACTTTTATGATTTACCTTGATTATGCCGCCACCACCCCCGTTGACAGGCGCGTTTTGGACGCGATGCTGCCGTACTTCCGCGAGAATTATGGAAATCCATCCTCTGTTCATCGGCTGGGGCAAAAAGCCGAAACTGCGCTCGAAGCGGCGCGTGAAAAAGTTGCCGCCGTTTTGCATTGCAAAGCCGAGGAGATTATCTTCACATCCTGCGGCACAGAGTCCGATAACCTTGCCTTGCGCGGGACGATGATGGCAAGCCGCAAAGCTTCAAGCGGGACGTGGATTTTGACCGCCAAAACGGAACACCACGCCGTCAGTAAAACTGCCGAGCAGCTTGAAAAAGAATATGGATTCCAACTCGAATGGCTGGATATTAATGAACATGGAGCAGTTAAGCCTGAATCGTTAAGCAAAGCGATTTGCAGCGATACGGCTCTTACCTCGCTGATGCTTGCCAACAACGAAATTGGCACGATCAACCCGATAGCGGATCTGGCAAATATCGCAAAGGCAAATAACATCCTCTTCCATACAGATGCGGTACAAGCCGCGGCATATTTGGATGTGAATGTTGAAAAACTTGGCGTTGATTTAATGTCCCTTGGCGGACACAAATTCTATGGACCCAAAGGCGTTGGCGCGTTGTATGTCCGCAAAGGGGCGAAACTGCTCCCGCACATGACGGGCGGGGGACAGGAAAACAGCCAGCGAGCTGGCACGCAGAATGTACCCTACATTGTTGGCTTTGCTGAAGCATTACACCTTGCTATGGAAGAACGTGAAGCCCGCGCCGCTCACGTCATACCACTGCGCGATCGCATTATTGGACAGGTTCTCGAAACCATCCCCGATGTCCAATTGACTGGTCATCCTGAACACCGCCTGCCGAATCACGCCTCGTTTGTTTTCAAAGACGTGGATGGTAACTTGCTTTTGCAAATGCTCGATTCTGCTGGTTTTGCCTGCTCGTCGGGTTCCGCTTGCAAAACAGGCAACCCCGAACCCAGTGAAGTCATCACCGCGTTAGGTTACTCGCATGATTGGGCTTTGGGGTCGCTGCGAATTACTTTGGGCACCGACTCCACGCCTGAGCATGTCGATTCATTTCTGAAGACCCTGCCTGTGTTGGTGGAAAAAGTACGAAATTTGAACCAGAGATAACGACTCGACTACCAAACTATTCAATTACCAGACTACTTCTTGAAAACAAAAATCATCACCCTCGAATCTCACGATGACCTCATCTCTGTCCGCGATAAATTATCGTGGGCGAAGACGCCGCGCATTTTGCTTGTGTGGCCCAAGTATGAGAAAGTCACCTTACGCCTGTTGGACTTGAAAGTCCTCCAGCGTCATGCAGATTCACTCGGTGCGCATCTCGGCTTGGTCACGCGCCGCATGAATGTGAGACGGGATGCGGAATCGCTTGGCATTCCTGTCTTCAAGACAACATCTGCGGCTCAAAAAGACCTGTGGCCTGACTCTGCTCCGAGGACACAGCGTATCCCGAAAACCCCGCGCCGTGATTTGCGCGAAATGCGAGATACTGTTTACATCAAAGAACCTGCCTGGCGGACATCTCTTTTCGGACGCGTGCTTACTTTCACAGCGGGGGTAATGGCTGTTTTGGCAGTAGCAGTTACCTTTGTCCCGCGTGCGGCGGTGATTTTGTATCCCGAGTCGCAGACTCAATCCATCATCATTCCAGTGAGTGCAAGCCCATCCATTAAATCCATCTCACTTACTGGCGAGATTCCTGCACAAACTGTATCCGTAACAGTAGACGCTGAACAATCCCTCGCAGTGACGAATGAAATTGCGTTACCGAATTCGAAGGCAAAGGGGATTGCGCGGTTTACGAATTTAGGCGAGACCGATGTGGAAATTCCTGCGGGTACGGTCATCTCCACAGTGGATTTGATTCGATATATCACCTTGAACGATACGCTTCTCACCGGCGGTGTTGATGATTTTGTGGAAGTGCAGATCGAGGCGCTGGAAGCTGGCTCGCAGGGAAATGCGGAACCAGATAAGATATCTGTTGTAGAGGGCCCGCTTGGGCTTTCTGTAACCGTGACGAATCCAGAATTGGTCTCAGGCGGGACCGACACAAAAGCAGTTGGTGCATCGGAAGAAGACCGAACGGAACTGCGTGCTGTGGTGATGGAAAATTTGCGTCACTCTGCAGAAGCGCAAATGCGCGCGCAGATCAACGCCGATGATCTTTTATTGCTTGACACTTTGGAAGTTACAGAAACTCTTCAGGAAGAGTTTTCCCCACCCGAAGGACAGGCGGGCAATACACTTGTATTGAAAATGCAGATTGAGTTTTCGGCGAATTACATTTCACATGCCGACTTGAATCAATTGGCCGCTTCCACTTTGAATGCATCCATTCCGCAGGGGTTTTCACCGTTCGGTGAATTGAAATTTAATCCACTCGCCGAACCCTTAATTGATTCATCTGGTGTTACACATTTTGAATTGAAGGCAACGCAGGTCACATTGCGCGCCATTGACGAAGTCAAAGTCTTTTCTACAATTCGCGGACAAGACCCAGCGCGTGCAGAAAATGAATTGATGAAGGTCTTTAAAATGCGTGAGAATCCGCAAGTCACTCTCCGCCCGTCCTGGTGGCCGTGGCTGCCGTTGATCCCGTTCAATATTTCTGTGGAGGTTAGGTAGGGCTGCCCTTACTTTTTTATAGCATCATGAGAATTCTAGCCATCGACCACGGCGAAAAACGAATCGGCGTTGCTATCAGCGACGAGACCGCCACCATCGCCAGCCCCGTTAAAATTGTGGAACATATCTCACGCGCCATCGACGCCGCGCAGGTCGCGGATATTGCTGTGGAGAACAATGTCGGTTTGATCGTCATTGGTCAATCCTTTGATGAAGAAGGCAAACCAAACCCTGCCGGCCGCCGTGCGGGTCGTTTTGCCGATGAATTGAAGAACCAAACGAACATTCCCATCGAAATGTGGGACGAATCATTCAGCACGCAAATTGCCCGATCCGCGCGAATCGAACTGGGTGTCTCACGTAAAAAACGAGCAGGTCATCAGGACGTCTTTGCAGCGGTGGTTATTTTACAATCGTACCTTGAGTCCAAACGTGAATAGAAAATCGCAAACCCATACACCGAAACATTTTATGCATCGTTACCAGCTTCATATCTTTCTGGCAATTTTTTTTCTGGCAGGTCTTGCCTGTATTTTTGTCACTCTCTATTACCTGCCTGCGCGAGCTTCATTGTTGTATGGTCCGCCTGCGAGTTGGCTCTCCATTTCCGATCGCATTGAATATTCCGCGCGCCTGTTGTCCCACGGTGATGTACTGAAATCACCGCACAACGAGAACGGCACGGAACAAAAATTTCAAGTCGAGCCGGGTGAGTCGGTCAGCTCGATCGCGAATAGACTCGAAGTCTCTGGTTTTATTTCCAACGCGCAGGCATTTTATGACTACGCCGTCTACACAGGCATTGACCTCACCATTCAGGCAGGCGACTTTACCATCAGCCCCGCTCAATCCATCATTGACATTGCGCAGACCCTGCAAAAAATTTCTCCCACCGATGCGTCTCTTGTGATCCTGCCAGGCTGGCGAATGGAAGAGATCGCCGCGTCTCTCTCAACCTCAGGCCTGGAGATTTCTCCCGAAGCATTTCTCTCTGCTGCGGCGAATCCTCCCCAAGTCCTTGCTTTTGCATCTCCCGCCACAATGGAAGGATTTTTCTATCCCGATACATATACTCTTCCGCGCGAGACCACAGCGGAACAGCTATTGGATGTCATCGCCCGAAACTTTGTTCAACATCTCACTGAGGATTTAATGTCAGGCTTTGCGAATCAGGGTCTGAGTCTTTATCAGGCAGTGATCGTTGCGTCCATTGTCGAACGCGAAGCCATTCATATTGAGGAAGCTCCGCAGATCGCTGCAGTTTATTTAAACCGTTTTTCCATTGGTATGAAACTGGATGCCGATCCAACCGTCCAATATGCTGCTGGTTTTAACCCGGCACAAGGAACCTGGTGGACAAATCCCCTCAGCGCCGCAAACCTGGATTTCGACTCTCCATTCAATACTTACCTATACTCAGGCCTTCCGCCTGCGCCTATTTCCAACCCCGGCATTGAAGCGTTGTATGCAGTAGCGTATCCCGAAGCGTCGCCATATTATTATTTCCGCGCAAAGTGTGACGGCTCTGGTTATCATTCCTTTGCGGCTACTCTTGAAGAACAGGTTGCCAACGCTTGTCCATAGCTTTGAGCGAATATTAAACATGTGATTTAAGAAACGCCCTGTATATTTGGATACAGGGCGTTTCTTAAAAGAGTGATAGGAATATTTTATTTGCTCGTCAAAACTCCCAAGCGGTCAATGTAATCGCCGAGAACTTCAAAGGCATCCTCAATAGGCTTTGTGCTGGTCATGTCGATGCCTGCGGTTTTGAAAACATCCATCGGCGATTTCGATGAACCTGCCTTAAGGAAGTTGATGTGATCTTGTGCGGCATTGGGCGTGCCATCCAGAATCCGTTTGGCGATGGCATTTGCGGCAGAGATGCCGATGGCGTATTGGAAGGTGTAATAGTCAATGTATAGATGCGTGGTGAAGGTTGCCCAGGTAATGCCTACCCGTTGCCGATCCAGATTCATCTCGCCGCCGTAGCCTTCGCTAAAGAGGTCTGCCATCAACTCGATCATCGAATCGGCGGTGAGAGCCTGTCCCTTCTCAATGCGTTGATGCGTTTCAAGTTCAAAGCGTGCCAGAGTGGGCATGATGAAGAAGTACCGATGGAAATTGTCCATGGCTTCTTCGAGTAAGGCGATCTGGAAATATTTATCAGGGTTGGTCTTGAGCATGTGCGCGCGCGCCATGGCTTGATTAAAGTTTGAGGCGGTCTCTGCGATGATGGATGGATACAGGTAGTAATACATCGGCTGTGCCCGGCTGGCGTAGTAGGCATGCATCGAGTGTCCCAATTCATGCGAGAGTGTGCTCATGCTGCCGATGTCATCGGTGTAGCTCATCAAAATGAACGGATGTGTATCGCTTGGGACGCGGGTTGAGAAAGCACCCTGACGTTTACCAGCGTTTGGCGCCCAGTCTACCCAGCGGTCTTGCAGACACCCCTTGCGCATGGTTTCCACATATTCATCACCCATTGGCGCGAGACCTTCGCATATCCACTCAACTGCTTTTTCAAATGGGACTTTGTGTTTTTTAGTTGTGAGCGGCGCCCACACATCGTAGGGATTTAACGTCTTCACCCCCAAAGCCTTGCGGCGAATGTGCCAATATTTGTGCCAGAGTGGAAGATTCTTTTTGAAGATATCCAGCAGGTTATGGAACATTTCCACAGGTACATTGCCGTTAAAGAGTGTGGACTCAAGTGAGGAATTAAACTTGCGCGCCTTCATGTTGAATACGTTCTGCTTGATGGATACTGCCAGATTTCCTGCAAGCGTATTCTTGAATTCAAGATATTTGTCGTTGTAGTTTTCCCATGCGGTCTGGCGTGCTTTGCGGTCAGACGTGTTGAGAATGGCATCAAAGGTGCTTTGTGTTAAGTCTACCTTTTTGCCTTTGCTGTCTTTTGCAGGTTTAAACTGGAAATCTGCATTCGCCAGCATGTTAGTGGTTGTGCGGACTGCCATGAACGGGTCGCGCAATGCGCCGAGCAATTCTTCCACTTCTGCATTGCGGACGTGAGCCTGTTTACGGAAGAGGTCAGTGAAATAAAATTCGTATGATTTCATGCGCGGGTCATCCTTGATCCATCCGCGCAATGTTTCCTCACCGATGGCGAGGAGCTCAGGGTCGATGAAGGATGTGGCTGCTCCAACCTGTGCCATCGCACTCATGGCTTTTCCGTTCATAGCGGCACCCAGTTGATCTGACGTATCCACGGCGCTGGACATGGTGGCGTACACTTGCACTTTGGCGGCACGCTTTGAAATTTCATCCAGTACATTCATGGCTTCGATGAAAGTGGCGGAACCTTCGCCGAGATGTCCTTTGAATTTTTGGATGGAGGGCAGACTCTCGACGAGCTTTTTTACTTCGATGTCAAATTCTTGCGGGGATGCAAATACGCTTTCAGAATTCCAGGTTTGATTCTTCTTGACTTTGGATCGCAGTAGGGAAGTAGGCATGGAAGGTCTCCTTAATTGTTTGATGTCTTCAAACCGATTATAAGACTGTTCCATATTTGCATCTGCAGGTAACAAAAGAACCCCAGGAATTTCCGCCAAATTGGCAGGAATCCCGGGGTTCTTCATCTGGAAATTGTTTTACTGTTTGATGATCGAGAGTTGGAAAGGCTGTGAAGGCGTTGCACCGCCGCCTGAAGCTGTTGCGTTGCTTGTCACTGAAACGAAACCCAAATCTGCTTGGGTGACGGTGTAATTAGCCGCACAAGTAATGGTCGCATTTGGAGCGATTGTAGCATCTGGGACGCCGCAACTAAATGGGGTGGGATTAATAAGCGGATCGCTTATGGTAAATTGCGCAGGGCCCACTGTGGCTGAACCGCTGTTCTTGATAACGTAGGTGAAGGTGATCACCTGCCCAACCTGGCTGTATGTTGGTGAATTTGCCGTGGTGGTCAGTGTCAACGCCGCGGCGCTCCGGAGGATAACTGCTTCTGCAACAGGAGACGTCCCTGCGCCTCCGCCTGAAGCTGTGGCTCGAATTGAAATGGAGGCGAATCCCATGTCTGTTTGAGTGATCGTATGCGTCACAGAACAAGATATGGTTGCGGCTGGGGCAAGAGTTGTATTGGCAGGACCGCAATTAAAAGCAGTGGCACTAACCAGAGGGTCAGATACAGTGAATGGAGGAGTAGGTCCTAATGTAGTTGTTCCGTTGTTTTTGATGACATAGTTAATCGTGATGACCTGCCCTACCTGACCGTAGGATGTGGGGGTCGCTGTCACAGTTAAGGATAATGTATTACTTGGCTGTGGCTGCGGATTGATCCCTGCTGTATAGAATGGAACTTTGACTTCCTTCCCCACCGTCAGCGTATTTGAATTTGCCATTTGCATAATGGTTGGGTCCGCGCCGTATTTGGCGGCAATGGAACTCCAGGTATCTCCGCTTTGCACCAAGTGTTTTCCCACGCAGGGCTGGGGTGCATAGATCTTGCCATTGCTTCCAATGTTGGGGACGGTGACGGTGATGCCAGCTTTGATCTGGGCGGGATTTGCCAGCTGTGGATTCGCCGCCACTGTTTTGGCAGGGTCGGCTCCATAACAACGAGCGATCTGCCACAGCCATTCGCCTTCTACCACCAGATGTGAGATCGTCGCCCCAGGAGTGAGGTTGCTGGATGTGGTACCTTTTGTGATGGTGGCAGTTGCAGGCTGTGACGGTCCCGCACCGCCGCCAGAAGCTGTTGCAGTGGTGGTGACAGTGGCTACCCCCAAATCAGCCTGGGTAACTGTATAGTTGGCAGAGCAGGTTACAGTTGCGTTGGGGGCGAGTGTCAAAGTAGGATCACCGCAATTGATTGGGGTTGTGATCCCCGTGTCGGTTACTTTAAATTGGTCAGGTCCCAATTGGGATGATCCGCTGTTTTTGATAACGTATTGGAAAGTGATGATCTGGCCTGCCCGGTCATAGGCAGTTGGGCTGGCAGTTTTGGTGAGGGTGAGCGCCTTGGCTGGCACGGTAGGGACAGTGGTGTTGACTTGATTTGAATTCACGCCATAAATGGTGGCAGTGGCGATCTTTGTGACCGCGCCGCTATCAAGGTCAGCTTGAGTGATGGGGTGATCGGCTGTGCATTCGATGGTTTCCCCTTGATCCAGCCGATCATCCAGGTTGCCAACGGTGTTGATGGCAGGGCAGGTAGCTGCCGCCCCTGTAATCGTAAGGTTGGGGGCGATGTTGGAACTCCCATTCTGGACGGCCTTAACGAAATATTTAAATTTGATGATCTGGCCGACGGTATTATAAGGAATGGAGGTGTCCACCTGAGCAGTGAGTTCGATTTTCACCAGGTCAGCAATGGATGGAGTTGCCTGCGCCTCCGCGGGGATGATCAGCGAATCGTCACTTGAGCTTGGAAATAAACCACAGGAGGATAGGGCCAAACTAATGATGGCGGTCAGTACGAACGGGTAAATTATTTTTTTCATGCCGCTTCCTTTCTATTGCGAGAAGTTATGATCCTGCTTGTCAGAAAAGGATTAATTTAAGATTATATCCCCGAAAAGGTGTACAAAACGAACCATCCTGCAGAAATGCGCACGACAAATCTGCAGGATGGTTCATCTAGCAATTGTGTTTTCCCTTGATCTATGCTGTATTGATGCAAAGATTTTTGTTTTGCGCCATTTATTCTGGGAGGTTAAAGCGGCGGGTCGGTGTAAATAATGCTGCCGTCCTTAACGCAGATCCAATACGTTACACCGCTGACTTTGTTGGGGGGAGGCGTCGTCGTGACGTCAGCCCAGCGCATGCCGTTCGCATCGGTGCGAAGAGAGCTCTTTTTATATGTCCATACAGTGCCGGTTATTCCTTGAGAGGCATGAAGATTGCCCGGCTTTACTTCGGGGGATGTTCTGATATTTACTGTGGATCTGAGCTTGAAGGTTGCATAATCAGAAGAAGGGGACTCCGGTAAAAGGAGCGTCCAATTGTTGCCGATGCGGTCCTTGTTGGCGATTTCCTGAAACCATGGCGTTTTTGGGGGATCATTGATCTTCTGGAGGATGAGGTTGAACAGACTTTCGTCCCCGATTTGCTCGCGGGCAATCTGCTTCAATCCCTTGTTGATATCGCTGGGCTGTAATTTGTATTCTCTGTACGCTTCGATCTTGCGCCCTGGAATTTTGTGCCTATCTCCATGTGCCATGTCAATTCTCCTTTGGTCTTGAAAAATAATGAAGTTTGGCTATTTTTGCCACAGACATTCCAAGTTTTCATTCAAAATGATATTTTTGAACTGTTCCTATTGTGAGTAATCGGATATGGCTTACCTGCTATGTATAGAATACTCAGGAAAAATGAATTGTCAATAGGGTGAGATTGAGATGTATTATGGTTGAATCCTCAGAAAAAAAGATACGACCCTGCTCTGTGGGTCGTATCTTTTTTAGCAACGGCTAATCGAAATCAGTTCGGATTAAGGGTCTATTTGCGGACTGGTAAAGTAATTTCCCAGCCGATCCCTGACCAGCAGCCAGCCCGAGGAATGTCCTTGCGGGGTTTGGGAGAAATAGACCTGCACCCAAAGTTGTCCTTTTGCGTCGAAGGAACGGGTATAGATCCCATACTGCCACTTTGTTTTGTAGAGAGCCGAGTTGATCATTTTGTATTCATTGCCAGGGCCGCTGCGAACGATCATCCCATTTTTGTAGGAGATGGTCAGGGTCGAGTATTGGGAGTAGTCAACAGGTGGCGGATAATATGGGGGAGGATAGTTGATCACAGGAGGAGGCGGCGGCGGAACGCTGGTGCCTGCGGGAAGATTGATGACCTGACCCGGATAGATCAAGCTTGGATTCCAGATCTGCGGGTTGACTGCCAGAATGTCGCTCAGCCTCAACCCGCGGCTTGCCGCTATTTTCCCCAGCGTATCTCCCCATTGCACCACATAAGTACTTCCATACGTTGGATAATTGACAACAGGCGGGGGGGTGTATGTGCTGGATGGGATGTTCAATATTTGCCCCGCGTACACCCACCAGTCAATACCCGGGTTGGCGGCGAGGATGGCCTCCACTGTGGTGCCGCAGGCAGCAGCGATGCTGCTCATCGTGTCACCCCATTGGACGACCACCTGACCGGGGCAGCCAGACCATGCCAAAGCGCCGCCGGTGGAGGCGAAGGATGTCACCAGGATTGCGATAACAACGAACAGTTGGGTAATTCTCTTTACGGACATGGTATCCTCTTTTGGTTCCGATACGGCAAAATTGGGAAAAGCTAGAAATACTATACAACATTCTCGATGCGAATACAACACGACAATGATTATGAAATATTTAAGATTCGCTTGATCAAGACGATCGCCGCTATCGCCGCCAAAACCCAAATGGCGATGATGACCCCTGCGGCCGCCCAATTGACAGGTTTGCCCCGCTTCATTTCCACTTGAGCCTGCTCCCGGCATTCGGCAAGCACTGCCCGCGGAATCATCCTCCGCGCGAGGATCACGCCGATCGGAATTAAGAGCAGGTCGTCCACATATCCCAAAATGGGAATCGGGTCGGGGATCAAGTCTATGGGGCTGAAGGCATATCCTGCGACACATGCTGCAAAAACTCTGGCAAAGAACGGCACTCGCGGGTCTTTATATGCCAAATACAGGGCGTACACTTCAACCTTGAGTTCCTGCGCTTTTTGCTTCCATGTTTCGGTAAATTTTGGCATTGCCTGTCCTTTGCTTTATCGCTACTCATAGCTCGCGATGAAAAATCCAGCCTGCAAAATTATTTTTTAACAATAACCAGGTCCTGGAATGTCAGGTAATTTTCTCTTCCACACCAGGAACCGTAATGAATGGGCGAGTCGACCGTCAATTGGTTTTTGTTTATTATGGAGAGAGCGAAGTTCTCTTCATATGCAATCGCATCTTCAGGGATGGCAAGATTGGTTGTTTTACAGTTTTCGGTGATTTGATGCTTGAAATCGAGCAGACTCCTGCCTGCTTCTGTCAATTGTTTTGATTCTAAATTTAGCAGGAAGAAAGTTAGCACAGCCTTCCCGCCTGGTTTTAAGACCCTGGCAATTTCCTTTATGTAATTTTCCAATTCGGCGGGCCGCATGTGGGTAAATACCGATGTGAGAAAAACAAAATCAAAAAAACCAGTTTCATAGGGGAACTTGAATTGATCTGCAACGATGGTACCTTTTTTGTTGTAATATTTATTGTAGATGTTTACGTGCTGAAAATGAAAATGATCGAATTCTTTCGTGATATGTTTCTCGCACCAATCAATTCCCTTTTTTACGATGTCAAACCCCCAATAGCCTCCTTCCTTGGTGAGATATCCTGTGAGAGGGACCGCCATGCGCCCGATGCCGCATCCAATGTCCAAAACACGGTGATCGGGTTTTAGTCCGCCAAGTTCGATAAAATATTTTTTGAATTCGTTCCCTATTTGCTTAAAGTCGCCAAGTCCAACGAAAATTAAGGATCGCGGCGGGGTTAGGGAATCCCTGCTGCCCTTTAATGTGTCAATCATATCGAAAAAGAGAAAGTAAACTTTTTTTGCTGCTGGCATAAGAAAGGCGGGAATATACTTTTTTAATTCCATGGTGGTACTCCTTGACAGGTTGAATAAAATAATTTGTTGTCGAACATTGGGGAATCTCCCCGAGAGATTGATCTGTGAGTGCTAAACCCTCTTTCAGATTGGAAGAGCGATTTTGTTAGGCTATTTTAGTAGACTTTTACAAATTGTAGCAGTTGCTGTGCAGCGGCCACTGATTTTACCCGTCCTGCACCTTTATGAAACCATTTTGTGGATGCTGCCCACCACAGCGGACAAGTTCTTCAT
>JAEURE010000070.1 GCA_016789485.1 Anaerolineales bacterium
AAATGTGATTAATGACCCCGTCAAACATCAGGCGAAAGTGACTTTGCATGGAAGAGATATCATCCCAATCGCCCAATGCGGGATCGACTTTGCGATAATCCACAACCGAGAAGCCATCATCCGATGTCCACGGGTAGAACGGCAGGATGTGAATCCCGCTGACAGTATCGGATAGGTATTCCCTGCAAAATTCGTTTAAAGTTTTTAGCGGCTTTTTATTTGGCGCTTGAATCTGATCCCCATAGGTGATGAGGAGAGAGTCACGTTCGGTTAACTTGCCGTTGCGCAGTGGAATGCGCGCACCATACTTCCCCATCAACATTTGCACTCGCTCGTAAATGCGTGGTGCCTTGTCTTCTCCGTATAAAAAGGTGAGATGATTAATGATCTCCTTCATCGTCCTCTGGTACGCATGGATCGGATCGCGAGAACAATGCCGATCGTAAATGTGATCGGGGCATAGAATGTAATGAACAATTGCATGGCAGGCAAAGCGGGGCTTTCTGTGGCACGCATAATGACAAAGATAACATAAGTGACATAATATGAAAGTAGTAATCCACCTTCAAGGCGTGAAATGCGGCTGTCAATATAGAAGATGGGCATGGTTACCAATGCGACAAATACCATGACGGGCAGGTCAAATTGTAGAACACGTGCCGCAACTGAAATGCCGTCTGGGGAGACAAGCGCACCGATTCCCAACACGCCAAGCAGATTAAAGATGTTACTGCCGACAGCGTTGCCAACGGCGATATCACTTTCGCCTTTGATGGCGGCGATCACAGAGGTGGCTACTTCCGGCAGAGAAGTTCCTACGGCAACAATTGTTAATCCGATGATCAATTCGCTTACGCCCAATATTTTAGCTATCTGGACGGAGGACTCCACAAGCCAATTGGAACCAAACACGAGCAATCCCAATCCGATCAAAATAAAAACTGCATTGACGATTGTGTTTTTTGTCGTTCGCGTTTCTTTCGGCGCGTACTCCTCCGCGTATTCTTTTTGTACTTCCCTGCCTTCTGAGCGGCTTTGTTTCAGGGCGAAGACCATATACGCGATCAAAAGTAATATAAGGATTGTCCCATCTACGAGGCTGAGGTTGCCATCTAGTGCAAGGACAAGGGTGATCAGGGAGATGCCCAGCATGATAGGCGCATCCTTGCGGATAAGTTGTTCTGCGATCACGATCGGCGCAACAATGGCGGTAACTCCAAGAATAAAAAGGATGTTAAAGATATTAGAGCCGAGCACATTGCCCAGTGTTAGATCTCCCTGGCCGTTGGCGGCCGCTTGCAGCGACACGGCAATTTCAGGAGATGCGGTTCCAATGGCAACGATGGTTAAACCAATGACCAGCGGAGAAACGCCAAATGCCGCGGCAAGGCGTGATGCACCGCGCACCAGCAGGTCTGCGCCAAGGATCAGAATTACAAGTCCAGCAACGAAGTGGAGAATAGTATTTGCCATAATCGCGCTCACGTGATGAAATTCCCTTAAATTTTTATACCATGATTTTTTCGACTTAAGATTAATTCCCTTTAAAATAAAAAGTGACAGCTGTCATACGGCAGCTGTCACTTAATTTGATATTCAAACTTATATCTCTATAATACAGCAAGCTTCTTCTTTCACGATTGTGCTCTCGCCATTGACGAATGTGATTGTGGTTTGTTCCATGCCGCGCACGATGGTCAGACCTTTGTATTTAATCGTCACGGGCCAGGGGAAAAGATTTTTGCCTTCGAGTTTTATGCGTGTGGAAGAAAGGATCGTCACACCCAGAGCTTGCATGAATAAACCGACGGGGGCGAGTCCATGCAGGGAGTTGCGTTCGCCAATGCCGGTGCCTTTTTCGGCGTGATACCGTTGATAGAATGCGCGGTTTTGTTTGAGATTTTGAATGACGGCGTTCATCAAATGTGCGGTCAGGCGGGTGGCTTCGGCGCGAAAGCCGTAGGCAAGCAGTCCCTCAGCGATCAACATATTCCAGGGCAGGCTCACACTCATGGAAACAGATTCAGCTTCCGGGTCCGGAGAGAGCGGCAGGAATTGCATCCCAAAAGGACGATCAAACCGTTCTGCCATCATCACATTGCGCCCGATCAGCGCGTAAGCTTTTTGCTTTTCAAGCACCTCGGCCCATAACGGCAGCGCAAGGGTGATGTCCTCGCCGGTGGTATCAATGATTTTTATATTGATCTTGTCTTTTTCGTCCAGCCCAGTGACGGAGACGCGCCCGATGCGGGTGTATATTTTTTGACTCGTTGCCACCAGCCCGCCAGTGCGCCATTGGAATTGGTGGCCGGGGATGACTTCCACTTCGCCTTTGGACTTGGTGAAGTATTCGCTGATCTCCACTTCCGGTCGCTTCGCCCCCGGACTTTTGGTCTGGATCTCGATCAATAAGCGGACCGGCGTCTCGGACTCAAACTTTGGGCGCATACTGCCATCGCCCTTTCTCTTTGCGAGCACCTTGCCAATTGAAACCGTGCCCGTTTCACGTTCGCGATAAGAATAAAAACTGGTGCGCGGATTCCAGCTTGCTTCGATGGAGGTTTTTAGAGTCTCTGCCTGTGCAATGACGAGGGATGTTTCTTCAACTGGTTTGCCAAGTTTCTTTGCGATCTTCGCCAGAGACTGAGCTTCGCGATAGAGCATGGCTTCAAGGGACGGGCTGTGTACGAGCGAAATGTCCAGGCCTTGCGACCAGGGATTCCAGACATCAAAGAGAGGGTTATCTTCAAAACCTGTTTGCAGGATGTTGTCCCATTCGGGTGCGCCGTCGCGGTTACGGTCATGCTGACCGGAAAACCATGACCAGAAGAATTTAATTAATTTCGGAAATGCTTCGGCTAAGAAGGTTTCATCCTGTGTGGCTTGATAATATTTCCATGTGAGGCTGGCAAGTAATGGGGCGGCGAGAAATTTTCCGCGCTGGCCTGCAATGCCCGGTTTGCCATCCACTTCGCCATCTTCATCTTGTGTAGAAAGGAAGTTGAGCAGCAGGTTTTTGGTCACACTGGGAGCGCCATGCAAAATGCTGGAAAGATAATAAGCGTCCAGCGGAAATTGACCGTTCCATGCAGGCGGGTAATCGGTGCCATCGCCTTTGCGCGAGAAGCCATGATCAATGTGGCGGGCGTTCACAAAGGACGGATTTGGTAAATGTCCATTGCCGCTGAAGAAGAGGGAATGCGCAGCTTTCTGGCTGAATGCGAGTGCGGCATCCCATGCCACATCCCCGGTGCGGATGTCCAATACTTGCGAAGCGTCCAGCATTTCGATGCGGGCAAGTTCTGCCTGCCAAGAGCGGGCAGCAGTTTTGCGGGCGAGTTCGAAGGCTTCGGGGATGGTGTCGAGAGCGGCTTCAGCGAAGGCTAATGTGCGTGTGGAGCCGGGACCAAGTTCCAGGTCCAGCATGAGCGAGGAATGAGGACCGGGTCCGTGTTTGGGTCCACCGGTCATAAAGATGACAGGAGCGATCCCGCTGGTTTGACCTGCCAGGATGTTGACGAGTTGTTGTTGTGTGGGAATGATGGATTGCCCATCCAGTGGCGCGAGTGTGGCGCAGACTTCCAATTTGATCTGGCGGACAGCATTGCTTTTATTTGTGAGGGTCACGCGCCCGGCTACAGCATGAGATTCAGGGACCCAGAAATCGGTGCTGACAAACAGGTTTTCGAGGGGAACAAAATCGAGGGTTAGGAAGTTTGGATAGAAACGCCGCAGAGACGGTTTGACGGCAAAGGTGTTAGGGTCTGTAACCGTGTTGCTGCCTTCTGTGAAGCGCAGGAAGATGCGCATGGCACGAGCGCGCAAACCAAATGTTGTGGTGAGTGCAACGGCAGCCCGTTCAGTATCGGCGTTGCCAAATTCCACTTCCCAGATATGGTCATTGACGTAATCCGGCTTGCAAAGGCGGGCATCCGCCGCCAATGTCAGGTGAAGCGGGTCGCCGAGAGATAGTGCCCAGTCGCGCATGGCGCTTATTGTACGGGCAGATGGGCGGATGGTCAAACGGGTATAATTTGAGACACAATTGAAACGCTGTTTTTCATTTGTGGTTATCAGTAGTGAATACATATTGAGGAGAGAATCATGGCCGGACTTTATTTTGAAGAATTCACAGCGGGACAAAATATAAAAACCGCAGGACGCACCATCAGCGAAGATGCGATTTTTTCCTTCGCAGGATTAACGGGCGACTATAATCAAATCCACACGGATGCGGCTTTTGCGAGCAAAACCCAATTTGGTCAGCGTATAGCGCACGGTTTGTTGGGCATTTCCATTTCTGTGGGGCTCATCATGCAGACCGGTCTGCTTGAAGGCACGGTACTCGCTTTCCGCGAGATCCAAGAGTGGAAATTCGTCAAACCTTTTTTTATTGGTGATACCGTCCATGCCTTGTTGACCATTTCTGAAACCAAAGCTCTGCCGCGCATTGGCGCAGGGGCATTGATCGCAGTTGTTGAGGTCCGCAATCAAAACGATGAAGTCTGCCAGAAGGGTACGTTGAATTTGCTGGTATTAAGTAAGCCGAAGTAATTATTTTTCGTCATCGCTTCCCGCTGTGACGGAAACAGATAGGTTGTACAAATGAGTAACGAAGACAACGATAGATTACGCCGACTTTTAAGATCCGAAGAAGAAACTCGCGCCGACTTAAATCCCACGCCTCAAACTCCGCCGACACCTGATTCTCCCAAAACAGATGGCACTACCCCGGTCTTTACCCGCCCCGCGTTGGACAAGGACAATATGCCCCTCCCGCGCCGCGTGGACGAAATTGATTTGGAGGGCACGCGAGTCACACCTGCAGCGTATCAACCAGCGAAATATCAACAGCCTTCTGCAAACCCGCGTTACACAAATCAACAGCCCGCGTACGCACCGCCCCCGCCAACCCCTTTGCAACAAACGACATTATTGGACAGGTTTTCATCCTTTGGAAATTTCCTGCAAGGCAAAACCGGTTGTTTCCTGCGCGGATTGATCATCTTTGCCTTCCTGCTTGTACTGGTGGGTCTTTGCTTGGGATCTATTTTTGTTTATCAATACTACTCCATCGCCAGCACGCTCCCGGACTCAGGCGACCTGCGTAACAAAGCCTCACAATTTGAAACCACCCGCATCCTCGACCGTAATGGACAGGTGTTATATGAACTTCTCGACCCCACTGCCGGACGCCGTACCTACATTCCATTGGAAGATATTTCGCCAAATCTAATTGCCGCCACCATAGCAACCGAAGACAAAGAGTTTTACAGCAACCCGGGTTTTGACCCGGTTGCCATTGCACGTGCATTGTGGCAGAACTATGTCACAGGCGGGCAGGGAGGCGGCGCATCCACGATTACCCAGCAATTGGCACGTGCACTCTTGCTTTCGCCTGAAGAGCGCAGCCAACGCACAGTCACGCGCAAGGCGCGCGAGATCATTCTTGCTGCAGAGATCACTCGCCGCTATACCAAGGATGATATCCTGGAACTTTACTTGAATGAAATTTATTACGGCAACCTTGCCTATGGTGTGGAGGCTGCCGCAGAAACATACTTTGGGAAATCCGCCAAAGACCTGACGCTGGGTGAAGCCTCATTTCTCGCAGGGCTGCCGCAATCTCCCGCTGTGTATGATATTTATACCAACCCGGACGTTACGCTTCTTCGTCAACAGCAAGTGTTGGTGTTGATGTTCGAGTTAAGCTCAACGGATGGATGTATTAAAGTCAGCAACAGCCCCGAGCCTGTTTGTGTGGATCCGGTTCAAGCCACCCAGGCTGCGAATGATATGAAATCCTATGCGTATCGACCGCTTTCGTTCGACTCAAAATATCCACATTGGGTTAACTTTGTTCGCGCGCAGTTGGAAGAATTGTACGATGCGCAAACCATCTATCGTTCCGGTTTTGTTGTCTACACTACGCTGGATCCGGTTCTGCAAGACCGCGCTCAAGAACTTGTCACAAATCAAGTCGCTGCCATGGCGGAGAACAATACCAAGAATGGCGCATTAGTAACAATCCGTCCGTCAACCGGTGAAATATTGGCAATGGTCGGCTCTCCGGATTTCAACAACGCGGCGATTTCCGGCCAGATCAACATGGCCATCAGCCCTACCCGTCAGCCGGGGTCATCGATCAAGCCAATCACCTATGTTGCTGCTTTTGAAAAAGGTTGGACTCCTTCTACCTGGATATGGGACGTCCCTACGAAATTCCCGGATGGCGCCAATCCGCCGTATGAACCGAGGAATTATGATGGCAGGTTCCATGGCGGTTTGACCGTTCGATTGGCGCTTGCCAATTCCTTCAACATCCCTGCCGTCAAAGCATTGGAATTTGTCGGCATTTATGACGACCCAAATACGCCTGAAAAAGAGGGCATGATCGGCATGGCGGAAAAGCTAGGCATCACTTCATTCACCCGCAATGACTATGGTCTTTCTCTCACTCTCGGTGGTGGTGATGTCAGCCTGATTGACATGACCGCCGCGTACTCCGTTTTTGCGAATGGCGGAAAAAAGATACCGCCTGTTGCCATTCTCAAGATCACCAACTTTGCCGGTGACATCATTTACGAATACAAACCATCAGAAGGCGAACAGGTCATTCGCGCCGAGCATGCCTATCTCATCTCGTCCATCCTTTCGGATAATGACGCCCGTTCCTACACCTTTGGCCGAAACTCGGCGCTGCACTTATCTTTTCCTGTTGCAGCAAAGACAGGCACCACCAACGATATCCGCGACAATTGGACCATGGGCTACACCCCGGATCTCGTCACTGGCGTGTGGGTGGGGAACGCCGATTACACGCCCATGGTTAGTTCGTCAGGCTTGAGCGGTGCCGCCCCTGTTTGGTCACAGTTCATGGAATTTGCCGTGCCGTATGTTACCAATGGCGCGCCAACTCCATTCAACCGCCCGAACGGCATTGTGGATAAAGTTGTTTGCCGTCTCTCAGGGACAGAGCCGTCCAGTTTTTGCGGTTCGCAATATACTGAAATCTTTGCCTTCGATCAACTTCCTCTGCCGCCAAGTCAGGATTTGGCGCGTCGCATCAGAATTGATTTATGGTCAGGCTATCAGGCTTCTGATGCATGCAAAGGCCCAAGCGAAGAGGAACTCGTTTTGAATGTTACCGATAAATGGGCGCGTGAATGGTTTGAGACTGGCGATGGAAAAGCCTGGCTTGAAGATAACAGTTTCCCAAGCAACCCATATTATGCACCTGAACGCGAATGCAGGCAGGGTGATCCTCAACCTATTCTTGAGATCAACTTGAATGATGGGCAGGTAATTTCCTCCCCGTCCCTTGAGATCAGAGGCACTGCCGACGCCACTGAAGGATTTAAGAAATGGATTCTGGAATATGGGCAGGGCGAAGATCCAGGTTCGTGGATCGTTTTAGGTGAGAGCAATAGCCCGGTCAAAGACGGCACCTTCACCACCTGGAGTTTGAACAATGTTCCAAACGGTATTGTGACTCTGCGCCTGACTTTGATCGGTGATAAAGCAGAAGTGGACAAGCGCATCCGACTTAACCTCAACCTGCCTGTCCCAACATCGACATCAACATTGACGCCGACAGAGACACCCACCCTCTTCCCGACCGAGACTCCTACGCAGACGATTGTCGTACCAACAGATACGCCTTTGATTCTTCCGAGTGAGACGCCGACACCATAAAAAGGCTCCTAATAAGCTGCGGAGAGGTTTTCTCTTTTCGTTTTGAAAATGCCATCGTAGCAGAATCAGGCTGAAAGCACCGAAAGAGGCGTAAATCAGCTTTAAAGTTGCGGTCTCTTCTATCGTTAACACCCTTGACGGGCGTCCCCGACGTGCGTATAATCGTCCTGTTGGATATAAAAAACGAGCTATACACAGCAAGCGCTTGAGGAAATATTCTCGAAGCGCTTGCCTTTGTTTGTCTCTGATATTAAGCGACTACACGCTATAGAGACTTTAATTCGTAATCTTTTTTTAGGAGAGAATCCAGTGGAAACCAAGGGATTGACTGCACTCCGTATCAGCCTTGCCTCACCTCAAACGATTTTGTCATGGTCGTACGGCGAGGTGCTGAAACCTGAAACGATCAACTACCGTCGTTTGCGGCCCGAGAAGGATGGACTGTTTTGCGAAGCCATCTTCGGCCCCACCCGCGATTGGCAATGCTATTGCGGTAAATACAAGAACCCCCGATACAAAGGCATCACTTGTGATAAATGTGGCGTGGAAGTAACCCGCTCCGCTGTTCGCCGTGAACGCATGGGTCACATTGCCCTTGCGACCCCGGTTGCACATATTTGGTACACCCGCCGCATCCCGTCTCAGATGGGTATGTTGTTGGATGTGTCCCGCCGCAATCTGGACCGTGTTTTGTATTTTGCTCAATATATCGTCACCTATGTGGATGAAGAAGCCCGCAAGAAAGCCTTGCAGCGTCTTGAGGATGAAATTTCCGTCTCTGAGCGCGAACAAGCCGCGGATGTGAACTCACGCATTGCGGAGATCAAGACCAAGCGCGATCAGAAGATCTCCGAGCTTAAGCAAAAGCAAGCTTTGCTCGAGCAGGGCTACGATGAAGGTATTGCCGAACAGATGGATCCCATCATTAAGGAAGGCCAGAAGTTGGAGAAACAACTTCAGGACCAGATGGGTGAACCGGCGAAGAAAACCGTTGTCTTCGAATCGACTGGCGAGAAGATCATCGATGCCAATGACAAGGTTGCCAGCAAGCACATCACTCTTATTCAAAAGACCGTCCAGAAGAAAATGGAAGCTCTGGAGAATGAGTTGAAAGACAAGAAACTGCGTGAAGTGGACGCGCTCAAAACCCAGTCTGCGGCCATCAAAGCACAAGCTGACCAGGATATGGAAGCACTGCGCAGCGAACTGGAGAATCAAACTTCCGTCTCGTCGAATCAATCCTCACGCCTGCGTGATGAACTGTTGGAACTTCGCCCCTTCACATTCCTCAGCGAAATCCGCTACCGCGAACTCAAGCAGCGTTGGGGACAGGTCTTCCGCGCCGACATGGGCGCCGAAGCCTTCTTTGACATTCTTGAACGCCTTGACCTCGATAAACTATCTGAAGAACTCTGGCATGAAGTCCGCACCACCAAGAGCAAGCAGAAGCGCAAGAAGTCCACAACCCGTTTGAAGGTTGTGGAAGCCTTCCGCCGCTCCGGCAATAGCCCTGCGTGGATGATTTTGACCGTTCTACCTGTCATTCCTCCCGATCTGCGCCCGATGGTGCAGTTGGACGGCGGCCGCTTTGCGACTTCCGATCTCAACGACCTGTATCGCCGTGTGATCAACCGCAATAACCGTCTCAAGAGATTACTCGAGCTTGGCGCACCGGATGTTATTATCCGCAACGAGAAGCGCATGTTGCAGGAAGCTGTTGACAGCCTCATTGACAACAGCCAGCGCGGCAAAGCTCTTTCCCGCCGCGGACGCCGCGAACTCAAATCCTTGAGCGATATGCTTAAGGGTAAGAAAGGTCGCTTCCGCCGCAACTTGCTTGGCAAGCGCGTGGATTATTCCGGACGCTCTGTGATCGTGGTTGGTCCGCAGTTGAAATTGAATCAATGCGGTCTGCCCAAGAGCATGGCATTGGAACTTTACCGTCCATTCGTGATCGCCCGCCTCGTGCAAAACAATTACGCAGCGAATGTCAAAGGTGCGCGCCGTTTGATCGAACGCAACCGTCCCGAAGTTTGGGAAGCTCTCGAAGGCGTGATCGGCGACCGTCCTGTTTTGCTTAATCGTGCTCCTACTTTGCATCGTTTGGGTATTCAAGCCTTTGAGCCGATCCTCATCGAAGGCTCTGCGATTCAACTTCACCCGCTCGTCACCACAGCTTTCAATGCGGACTTTGACGGCGATCAAATGGCCGTCCATGTTCCACTTTCACAAAAGGCGGTGACAGAAGCGCGCGAATTGATGCTCGCTTCAAAGAACCTGCTCAAGCCTGCGGATGGCGAACCGATCATTTCCCCATCCAAAGACATGGTGCTGGGTGTTTATTACCTGACCATGGAAAAGAAAGCCGATCATCGCGGCGATGGACGCGCCTTCGCGGATATCGATGAAGTTGAACTCGCGTACGCTCTCGATCAATTGGATGTACATTCTGAGATCAAACTTCGTGCCAAAACCTGGTATGACGACAAGGGTGATCGCCTTCCCGAAGCAGAGACGCGCATCATTAACACAACCGTTGGACGCGCCCTTTTCAACCGTGTGCTCCCCGAGCAGGTCCAATTCGTCAACGAAAAACTGGATAAAGGCGGCGTCAAAGACTTGATCGCCGAAGTATATGAATTGTGCGGACAGGAAATCACCACTCAAGTGGCTGACCGTGTTAAGAGCATCGGCTTTGAGTACGCCATGAAATCCGGCACCACCCTCGCGGTTGCCGATATTTCCATCCCGCCGGA
>JAEURE010000071.1 GCA_016789485.1 Anaerolineales bacterium
GCCCAGGTCATGCACGAACGGGTAATTGGGTCCCGACCCGCCGATCATGGGCACAACTTCCATTTTTGCATCATAGACATCCTCGGCAGTATTCACAACCATTTTCACGAACGGGTCGTCAGGGTTCGTGCGTGCGGCCGGTTCGCCCCCGAGGAATTCGATTTTCACATCATCAAAACCCTGGGCGTCAAGGTGGGCGCGGAGTTTTTTCAGGATATCCTGCGGCATTTGATTCGGCACGAGGCGGAAATCCACTTTGGCAGACGCAAACGCAGGCTGTACGGTTTTTGAGCCTGCACCTTGATAGCCGCTGGTAAGCCCGCAGATGGTGCAGGTAGGCACGAACACTTCTTCGATTTTCAGATCAGTGCCGCCAGTCAGACCTTTGATGAATCCTTTTGCGCCGTAGCGCGTCAGATATTCATCAGCAACTTCGGGAAGCGCATCCATCAACTCACGGTCGCGGGCGGATGGAGGAATTACATCATCGTAAAAGCCCGGGATACGAATACGCTCATCGACTCCTTTCAAACTGGCCAATGCCCAAGTGAGTCTCCACGCCGCGTTAGGCAGGATGCTGCCACCCAAACCTGAATGGACATCTGTCCCGAGCGAAGTGACCGAAAGCTCCACGTAACAAATGCCGCGCAAGCCAAGATACTGCACAGGCTTATCGCGATGATCCACGCCGCCGAATTCCCAAATGCAGGCATCAGCCTTTAATCTGTCTAGATTCTTTGAAATGTAATCATGCAAATGTTCGCTCGCAGTTTCTTCTTCTCCTTCGATGATGAACTTGATGTTGCAAGGCAATTCACCCTCATTTTCGAGTATGGCGTCGATGGCGTGCAAACGCGCCGTGAGGTGACTCTTGTCGTCACTTACGCCGCGACCATACATTTTTCCGTTGCGGATCTCTGGTTCAAACGGAGGACTTTCCCATAATTCCAGCGGCTCAGGCGGCTGGACATCATAGTGATTGTAGATGAGCAGGGTTTTGTCGCTTTTGCCTTTGCGTTCGGCAAATACAACCGGCGCACCGTCTGTTGCCATGATTTCTGCGGTGAAGCCACGTTTCTCAAGCATCTCTTTGACCATTGCCGCGCATTCTTTCAATCCAAGTTTTTGGGCGCTGATGCTGGGTTGGGATACATATCGCTTGAGCTCTTCAAGGTTTTTATCGAGGTTTTTGTCAATGTATGAATCCAACTTGTCGAGATTGTTCATGTTTTCTCCTTATTAATGAGAGCAGGTCACGTTGAAAACGTGACCTGCTCAAGGTGGAATTACTTGTAGAAACTCGCGATCCAATCGATTGAATAGGCGCCTGTGTATGCAAAGATCGCCATTTTTATGAGCTGCCCGATCCAGCAAAATAACAGGAATCGCCACAATTTCATCTTTGCCATTCCTGCTGCCACTCCAGCAATGTCAAAAAACGGGTTGGGTATGGCGGATAAAACTAAAATTGTCCAGCCGCCATATTTTTCGATCCATGGCGCTATCCTGTTGTAAACATCGGTTCGCTCCACGACGGCCTGTCCGCTAAAACCGGCCAGATAACCGGAGAGTTCCCCAAGCGCGCCGCCCGTCCCTGCTGCGAGAGCCACCCCGAGAGGATTAAAAATACTTCCCATTGCAAATACAACCGCCACGCCCGGCGCGGGTAAAAATACTGTTGCATTTGCCATCAGGGCGATCAGGAAGATGCCTGGATAGCCATAGGCGGCAAATTCCTCCACGCGGTCACGGATGCTGTAAATATAAATTGTGACCCCGATGACTGCAGCAATCGCAAGTATGCGTAAAAGGTTGGTACCAAGATTGCTGGAAGGTTTTGAACTCGAACCTTCCGAATCTTTAACTTTCTTCGATGGTGACACTGATGATCTTCACTGCTGGTGCGTTGACATTGCTTGGGTCGCGTTCCGGAATGGACATCAACACATCCTCGCCTTCGATGACCTGACCAAAGACACTGTGTTTGCCGTTCAAATGGGGTGTTGGACCATGGGTGATAAAGAATTGCGAGCCGTTGGTGCCGGGCCCGGCGTTTGCCATGGAAAGAACGCCGCGCTTGTCGTGTTTCAAACTGGGATGGAATTCATCCTGGAATTTATAGCCAGGTCCGCCGCGCCCGGTACCAGTCGGGTCGCCGCCCTGCACCATAAAATTTCCAATTACACGATGGAAGATAACGCCGTCATAAAACCCTTCGCGGGCAAGGAACACAAAGCTATTGACGGTCACGGGGGTTTTATCTGCAAACAACTCGAAGACCATGGTTCCTTTGTCGGTTTCCATACGGGCGGTATATTTCTTGCTTGGGTCGATCTGCATTGCAGGTGGGGTAGTCCATTGTTTTGCCATTATTTCTCCTTATTTGAGTAGGGTTTCTATTCTTGCTACAACCATGTCCAGAGCGGCTTTATTGTGTCCACCTTCAGGGATGATCACGTCGGCATAGCGTTTGGACGGTTCAACGAATTCAAGGTGCATTGGGCGTACTGTCGCTTCATATTGCTTGATGACAGACTCTGTGGATCGCCCCCGCTCGGCAATGTCTCTGCGCAGGCGGCGAATGAAACGAATATCGGCATCTGCATCCACGTAGATTTTTACATCGAACAGCTTTCGTAATTCAGCTTCTACAAAGATTAACACCCCTTCGACGATAATGACTCCGCGCGGCGCCACAGTGAACGTTTGGCTGGTGCGGCTGTCAGTGGAGAAATCGTAGATCGGGACTTCGACAGGTTGAAGGTCCCGCAATGATGCGATGTGTTTAATCAACAATTCGGTTTCAAGAGAATCGGGATGGTCGAAGTTGACATCCCTGCGCAGTGTAGGCGGCAGCCCGGTTAGATCTTTATAGTAAGAGTCGTGTTGAAGATATGCAATCCTGTCCGCACCAACTCGATTGAGAATTTCCTGCGCAACGGTTGTTTTTCCAGACCCTGAACCGCCTGCGATGCCGATAACCAATGGAGTGTTGTGACTCATAGTGCGATTATAGCGCATCATACAAAAAACGGCCCCGGACCATGCCCGAGGCCGTTTTTTGTATGATGCTTTATTTCTTGTATGTACTGAATTTGAAGGGGGCGTACAGCGGGCAGAAGGCAACCACTGCGGTGAGAAGAAAAACAGCGCCAAGCACAAGAAGTACGATGCCAAGTGCGCCAGTGACGATACCGCCAAAATATAAATAGGCGAATACTACGGCGAGAACTACACGGACGATGCGATCGATGTCAGACATATTACGTTTCATTGAAAATCTCCTGTTGTTGGTTTGAATTGATAGATACAGTATAGGAGATTTGCCAAATTCCGTCCGTGACATTGTCACATAAGCGAGTGGGATTCCAGCAACTTAAAATCCAACACTTCCACCGTTCCGCGCCCGGAGCGAATGCACCCATCGCTGACAAAATCTTCAAGCAATCGGCTGATGACTTCGCGCGAACTCCCCAATTCAGCGGCTATCTCCTGATGTGTGATTCGCAGCGGATTCTGTTTTTTTGCTTGGTTTAATAACAACGAGGCAACGCGCCGGTCCATGCGCTGGAAAACGACTTCATCTACGATTGCCATCACGGTGGAAAGTCTTTGTGAGAGTAGATCGAAAACGAATTCGCGCCAAAGATCGTGGCGCCGCACCCAATCTCGAAAAATATCCGCAGGTATCATCACGGCTTCTGCGTCCCGTTCAACTGTTGCAATGGCAGGAAATGTCTTTTGGTTAAGAATGGCATTGGCAGTTAGGATACAAGATGAACCGTTTCCAAATCGATACAGTGTGATTTCACGGCCTGTTTCGCCAATTTTGTAAACGCGCACCATGCCTGAGATCAGCAGGGCAATCGCTTCAACATGGTCTCCTTCAAGGAAAACATCACGACCTGCTGGAATACGAGCAAAGAAAGCGGCCCTTTGAAACTCTTGTGCAAACTCTGCGCTGGCTTGCTGGAGAATGGGCAGGGATTGTAGAATTCGAGCGTACTGGGAAGAATCGAGCATGGGATCTAGGATGACGCCTCCTCAAAAAAACTTTTGAGAAGGCGTCAATATTTGTTGCGGCTATTCGAAGCTATAAGCGAGACCTACTGTGCCCGGCCCGGCGTGAGTTCCAACTACAGGGCTTACTTCAGCAAAAATGGTCTCAACAGGATTATTTTGTTGCGCGGCGCGCTCCAGTAGTGCTTTTGCATCTTCGCTGGCATTTGCGTGGAGTGTTGCAATGCGTATATTTGACTTACCTTGCACCTTTTCAGAAATTAATTCAAGCACACGGTCGTGCGCCTTGGATTTGGTGCGAATGCGTTCCACACCTTCCACACGGCCATCTTTAAGAGCGAGGATCGGTTTTAGATTCAACGCGGATCCAATGAAACGTTGGGCGCCGCCAATGCGTCCACCGCGATGCAGGAATTCAAGGGTATCGACTGCAAAGAATAGGCCGGAGTTTTCGCGGGTTTTTTCAGCAGCGGCTACACAATCTTTCAGGGAGGCGCCAGCTTCCGCTGCGCGTGCTGCGGCAAGTGCAATCAAGGAAAGCGCCATCGAAGTTGCGAGGCTGTCTACAATGGTCACTTTTTCTCCGGCTGGTCCCATAATTTCTTTTGCCTGTACGGCGGATTGGATCGTTCCGGATAACTTTGATGAAACGAAAATGCCAAGCACTTCAAAACCCTGTTGGATAAGCGGTTGAAAAACTGCCTGCATGGATGCAGGCGATACTTGGGATGTGGACGGCATGGTTTTCGCCGTCTTGAGGCGGGTATAGAATTCCGCTGGTTGAATATCCACACCGTCGCGAAAAGTCTCTTCCCCCCAGATCAGAACTTGAGGTGCTACCGTGATATTGTGCTTCTTAACGTACTCTGCAGGTAAAAAGGAAGTGCTGTCTGTAACGATTGCAATTTTGGACATGAGCTTCTCCAATGCCTTGAATATGATTTGGCGCCTATTTTACCCCGTATGGGGGATTGTGCGCTGTGAAATTCCATTTTTGCTGCTCATGGTATAATATTTAGTGCACGTTGATTTGGCGTAAAATCTCACTTAGGAGCCTATTTTGGCCTTCAACCCTATTAACTGGCTGCTAGGCCTATTTTCTCTGGACATTGCCATAGACCTTGGCACAGCGAACACTCTGGTTCATGTTCGCAATAAAGGCATTGTCATTAACGAACCATCCTGGGTTACAGTAGACAAGAAATTAAGGCAACCTTTGGCGATCGGGTTGGAAGCCAAGGAAATGGTCGGACGCACACCTGGAAATGTAGTGGTGGTGCGGCCTATTCGCGATGGAGTGATTGCAGAATTTGATGTTACCCAGATCATGCTCGAGTATTTCATTGGCAAGGTCCATGAACAAAGTGTCGTTCCCCTGCCTCGTCCGCGCGTGATCGTTGGTCTCCCTACAGGTGTAACGGAAGTTGAAAAACGCGCCGTCTATGATGCTGTGATGGCTTCCGGCGCGCGTCAAGCCATGTTGATCGAAGAACCGATCGCAGCTGCGCTGGGAGCGGGCCTGCCCATTGGAGAGATTCGCGGCTCGATGGTGGTTGACATCGGCGGGGGCACCACAGAAGTTGCAGTTATGTCCATGAGCGGGGTGGTGGCATCTCGTTCTCTGCGCGTGGCTGGTGACGAGATGGATCAGGATATCGTTCAGTATCTCCGCAATAAATACAATATGCTGATCGGTGAAGGGATTGCCGAGCAGATTAAATGGCAGATCGGTTCTGCGTATCCTCTCCAGCCCGAGAAGACAATGGAAGTGCGCGGGAGAAATTTGGTTACTGGCTTGCCTGAAACGGTTGAAGTATCTTCTGTCGAGATCCGTGAAGCGCTATCCGGTTCCGTGCAGGTGATCATTGACACCGTCCGTGACGCTTTGGATGAAATCCCCCCCGAGATCGTAGCTGACTTAATGGATATCGGTATTTGCCTTGCCGGCGGCGGCGCACTTTTACAAGGTTTGGCTGAGCGCCTGACCGATGAGTTAAAGTTACGCGTCTGGGTTGCGGAAGACCCATTGACCTGCGTTGCTCGCGGCGCTGCGATGATATTCGAAGATCTTGATTCTCTTGGACGTTATTTGGTAGGTTTGGAGCGTGGCAGCACGCGCCATGTCATTTAGCAGAAATTGGCAGCCTTCCTAATCAGGCTGATACATAATGAATTCTCGTTCGTTACAAACAACAATTATATTCTTGGTCGTGGGGGGGATTCTTGCCTTGTCTCTTGGCGGTTTCTTCGGTTCCGCCTCAAGACAATTTAGCTCTGTACTGATAGATGCGCAAACCTGGCTTTCCTCCCGTTTCTTAGGTCTGCAAGACTTCGTTACTGCCCCGCGTGACATTGTGTCATTGCGTACCCGCAACGCGGAATTGGAGACTCAGGTCTCGCAGTTACAGGCGCAGGTGATCGAACTCCAGCAGCGCGTCAATGAGACTGAAATTCTGGCGGCTCTTGTTGACTTTTCCCGCTCCAACCCTGAAAGTACCTACAAAGCTGCTGCGGTCATTGGGCGCGACCCGAGCCCTTTTTTGCATTACATAATTATCAATCGCGGTTCAAATGATGATATCCGCCGTGGTATGCCGGTTGTGACGAATCAGGGCCTGGTCGGGCGCGTAGATGCGGTGATTGCCGATGCTGCGCGGGTTCAGCTCATTACGGATCCTGCTTCTGCGGTGAATGTTTATTTACAAAATGCAGAGACCAGTGCTGTTGCATTTGGATCTGTCACAGGGGATGTTTCATTGGATATGATTTCGCAAAGTACAACCATAGAATCAGGCGATCTTATACTGACCTCGGGCTTGGGCGGTGGATACCCTTCCGATTTGATCATTGGTCAGGTGGTCACGATTCGCAGTCTTGAGTTCGAACTGTTCCAGCAGGCAACGGTGCAGCCCGCCGTGGACTTCACTCGTTTGGATATCGTTTTGGTGATTACCAATTTCCGTCCAGTGGACATTACTCCACTGGAACCTTTGCCTTCCCCGTAGTCTCATTTTCATGCGAAATACAATTGCGTTTCCCTTGCTTGGGTTGGCGGTTATCCTGCAATCCTCGGTTGTCAGCCAGATGCGCTTGATCTCCGGCTACGCAGACTTGCCCCTGCTTGTTGTTGCCGCCTGGGCGTTGCAAGAGCGCGTTAAGTCTGCCTGGCACTGGGGAATAGTAGCTTGTGTGATGATAGGCTTTGTTTCTAGTATGCCTTGGCTGGTTGTGGGAATAGGTTATCTTGGTGTGGTCTTCCTGGCGCAGACCCTGCAAAGGCGTGTATGGCAGGCGCCATTGCTCGCCATGTTTAGTGTTATATTTATAGGCACATTATTTATTCATTTGTTGTCATTCGGTGTCCTGAGCCTGCTCGGCACACCTTATCCGTTTAACGATGTGATCGGGTTGGTGACTCTGCCAAGTCTTTTGCTTAATATGTTGTTTTCGATCCCGGTTTATGCATTAATGAGAGATTTGGCGCGTTGGGTTTATCCTCTTGAGGAGTATGAATGAGTTCTGGGTCTGCATCTCGCCCTGTTCGGTTTGAGACATGGCGGCTTTCGACGATTTACATTGTCGTATTTCTAACGCTTAGCGGGCTGCTTTTTAGGCTGGTCAATTTACAGGTCTTTCAAAGTTCGGATTGGGCAGCCAGAGCGGTGGATAATTACACAAATGAAGTAAGCATTCCCGCCCCGCGTGGAATTATTTATGATCGCAATGGATATATTCTTGCGCGCAATATTGCCTCTTACAATGTTGTAATTACTCCCGCAGGTTTGCCGGCAGACGACTCTGATATTCAGCGTGTATACCGTGAGCTTTCTGCATTAATTGACGTCCCCGTAGGTGGACCTGTGACAGACGAGTCGCTTGAAGAAGCTAAATTATTTGCGGCATGTGTTGAAGGTCCCGGTATTGCACAAATGGTGGCACTGCAGGATACACTTGCTCCATTTAGTCCGGTAAAAGTGAAGTGCAATGTTTCAGAGGAAATTGCCCGAGTTGTGGAAGAAAAATCGGTGGACTGGCCAGGTGTGGAGGTGGAAGTTGAGCCGATTCGGGATTATCCAACAGGTTCCCTGACAGCTCATCTGATCGGCTTTTTGGGACCGATTCCTGCCTTATTTGAAGATGAGTATCGTGCCAAGGGATTTATCCCCAACCGCGATAAGATCGGTTATGCAGGCGTGGAAGATTCCATGCAGGACATCCTTGCAGGCAGGAATGGTTTGCGCGTGGTGCAAATTGATGTGGCGGGACAGGAAATTCGCAACTTAGAGCCGCCCATTGCGGCGGTTCCAGGGAACAATGTTTACCTTACCATTGATACTCGTTTACAAGCCGCTGCTGAGGCGACTTTGTTAGAGGAAGTTCGCTTTTGGAATACCTATTTCAACAGAGTCCGCATTTCCAGCGGAGTGATCATCGCCATGAATCCGAAAACGGGTGAAATATTGGCAATGACGTCCTATCCCAGCTATGAAAACAATCGTTTCACCCGCATCATCCCAGCCTATTATTATGAACAATTGAGTCAGGATCCGCGCAAGCCGTTATTGAATAATGCCGTCTCTGCAGAGTATCCCCCCGGTTCGGTGTTTAAGCTGGCTACTGCAACTGGCGCGATCAATGAAGATGTGGTTGAGCTGGGACAGATTATTCAAGCTCCGGGGCAACTGCTTCTGTGTGAAAAATTTAATCCAAATGACATTTGTACCGATAGCAACACGCGTCCTTTCGTGGACTATATTTTTGAACAGCGCCCTGAGGGTTTCGGGACAATAGACTTTTTGCGTTGCATCGCCTTTTCTAGTAATGTTTGTTTTTACAAATTGGGCGGCGGATATGAAGATGAGATCAATCCTGGATTGGGAATTGAGCGTTTGGGGCAATATGCCCGTGCTCTTGGTTATGGTGAACCGACGGGCATCGAACTTAAAGGTGAACAGGATGGGCTGATTCCTGATCCGCAGTGGAAGCGTATTAACACCGGTGAGAATTGGTCCACGGGCGATACGTATATTGCCAGTGTTGGACAGGGGTATGTGCTTACCACTCCTTTGCAAGTCTTAATGTCAGGTTCGGTCATTGCCAATAGCGGCAAATTGATGCAGCCGACCATTATTCGAGAAGTGACAGATGGCGATGGGAATGTTTTGCCAATCTGGTTCAATCCAAATGATTTTACCGTGACAGAGTTTGAGACTGATGGAAGCTATCAGATTTCGCCGTTCACCCCAAATATGCGCTGGGATGTGACCGTAACCCCGAAAATTCAAAGCTATTCCTGCGACGAAGTTTATTGCAGCCTTGATGAGGATAATTTAAAAATTGTAGATCCTTCATCAATTCAAGCCGTACGAGAGGGGACACGCATGGCTGTGACCGATCCCTCTTTTGGCACTTTGCATGATCTCTTCGTTGATTTTCCGATCGCAGTGGCTGGTAAGACCGGAACGGCGGAATATTGTGATGATGTCGCCAGAGCCGCGGATCGCTGTAACTTTGGTGCCTGGCCCACTCACTCCTGGACAGTCGCCTATGCCCCTTATGATGACCCTGAAATTATTGTTGTAGCCTTTGCCTACAATGGCGGTGAAGGGGCAAGTGTGGCCGGTCCAATGGTGGCGCGTGTCATCAAATCGTATTTTGAGATCAAAGCTATTGATATTGCCCAGGGAAATGCTCCTTTATCAGGGCCGTAATACCTGAGTTGTCATCAGGTATAATTCCTCTCAATACTTTGCACGAGCTGCTTTATGGAACAGATTACATCTCTTGTCCAAATAAAAGGAATACGCGATGGACTTCTTGCGACGTTTTTAGACGCGCCCTGGGAAGACCAGCGTGTTGCCCTGCTTGCGCAAATTGATGAACGCCCCTCTTTTTTTCAAGGAGCACGGCTTGCCATGGATGTCGGTGCGCAAATCTTAAAAGTTAATGATCTTGTGGATTTGCGCGATCATCTTTCGGAACGGAATGTGGTGTTGTGGGCAGTAATTGGCGATTCCCCGACTACCGAACAGACCGCCCAACTGCTTGGCCTTGCGACTCGAATTTCCAAGCCGCGCCCCGAAGAGCAAAGGCAGTTTGCCGACACGATTACCGATGATACGGCACTGTTCGTCAATAAAACAGTCCGCTCAGGAACGCGTATTGAGTTTCCGGGGCATATTGTCATCGTTGGTGATGTGAATCCTGGTGCGGAGATTGTTGCCGAAGGGAATGTAATAGTTTGGGGACGTGTGCGCGGTATGATTCACGCAGGCTCCAAGGGGGATCGTTCGGCATTC
>JAEURE010000072.1 GCA_016789485.1 Anaerolineales bacterium
GCCATCTATCCACAGTATATGAATTTTTTCAAAAATATCAAGAGACCTTAAAAATCTGTAAACCACCCATCCATCCTCCATTTTCGTAGAAAATGGGGGAGATGTCCCGAAGGGACAGAGGGGGCCTCGGAGTACGCGATAACGGGCGTTTCCCGATTCTCTTATGGCATGTATGCCTCTGCGAGAATGACTCTGGCGAAGGGGATTTCATCATCTGGCTGATCGTCTCGCACTACCCGACGACTCTCTGAACAGTTACCTGACTACTCGTCTTCACGCTGGTCTTGGTGGCGAAATTATACCCGTCTGCCGGGGGATGTCAAGAAATCGCAAGTCTGTATAATGTTTAAAAAATTACGGAGAAATAAATGTTGCCTCAAATACAAAATTACCAAAAACCTTCCACAGCTGATGTACGGGTCATCGCACAAAAAAAGGAAGACGGGTACGAAAAACAATTGCTTGTCTTTCAAACACCGTTTGGGTATCGCCGCATGGGCGAGCTTTATCTTCCAAGTGGATCAGGTCTGTTTCCAGCAATAATCTACGTCCATTGGTATGAGCCGCAAGCACATGACTCAAACCGCACTCAATTTGCTGAGGAAGCGGCGGAAATGTCACGCCAAGGCGCCATCTGCCTGACCATTGAGACGTTATGGTCTGACCTTGATTTCTTTTACAAGCGTACACAGGATGATGATCTTCAAAATTCAGTCCAGGAGACCATCAATCTGCGCCGCTGGATGGATTATTTACTTTCCCAACCCAATGTTGACTCAACACGTTTCGCCTATGTAGGGCATGATTTTGGCGGCATGTACGGTGTGTTGGCTGGAAGTTTGGACAAACGCCCAAGCCATTATGTGATCATGGCGGCCACGCCTCGCTTCTCAGACTGGTACCTGTATCTGCCCAAATTGGAAGGGGAAGCCCGAGAGGCATTCATCCATCAAATGTCCGAAATTGATCCAATTGCGCATGTTCCCAACCTATCTCCGGCATCGATATATTTTCAGTTCGGCAATGCTGATTTTCATGTTCCCCAGGAAAGAGCGGAAGAATTCTTCGCCGCCGCGCGCGATCCAAAAGAGATGAAAATCTATGAAGCCGGGCATGGGTTGTGCGGCGAATCCACACTTGATCGAAAAGCATGGTTAAAGAAAAATTTAAAACTCCAACATCCCATCACTATGGTTTAAAAACAAAAGAGCCGCGTACGCGGCTCGATTTTTAATGCCCACGGAGATTCGAATAACATCCCTCCCGCAGGGGCTTCGGTTTTAAAGCGTAAGAGTCGCTCATCGCGACTCTTTATTTCTTGGTGCCCCCACGGAGATTCGAACTCCGGTTTTATCCTTGAAAGGGATGCGTCCTGGGCCTCTAGACGATGGGGGCTCTATTTTTAGAGCGGGCGAATTCTATCATCCCCCTTTCCCATCGTCAAGCAGATTTATTGACTAATTTTCGGGTTTCACGCGCTGATTTAGCAGCCCCATAATATCCACCATTTTGCGGTTGATCAACATTCCAGCGCTCTCCACGCGCAAATTGGGGATCAGGATGGCAGTTACCGTAGCATTGAAGACCGGCACAAATTCACGTGAGCCTTCCGCCATCAATGCAGTGAAATCAAAACGGCCCGGCAGTTCCATCATACCTTCCACTTCAAATACGGAAGTGGTAATTCGCACTGGATATTCCGCCACACTGGTGTAACCGCCGCGTACCAATGCATGCGGACCAAGGTCTTCACGGCGCTGCATGCAAATGGCATGGATCTGTCTTTTCATCATGCGCACAATTTCAAAATGATCCACCAGCTTGGTTGGCATGTGCAGACGCGCCATCCGTGCATCATTGACTTCCAGGGATGAATGAGTTGGGTCGTTCATGATCCCCATCGTCCCCTGGCTTGCGACCATGATCTTACCAACCACGCGGTATCCGGAAGTCAGGACATCGGCTGCGAGAAAACGATAGGTACGCGGAGCAGAATCGAGGGACATGGAATGAATCCTACTCGCCTATGAATCCTGTATCGGGCGGGATGTGCCAGTTTGAGGACGGGATGGAAGCGGGGTGCGGCGTTTATTATTTGTCGGCTTGCCCGCATTTGGGTCCAGGAGCATATTCAGCCATTGGACTGCCTTCTCGTCATATTCGCGCTTGCCGCACACATCACAGATCCATGCAGGAAAATGCGGGACCGTGATCAACTCCTCGCCCAGCCACGTAAAATAGGTGATCTGGCGCGGCTGCATAATACCGGCATGGCATTCAGTACATAAGTTGACATCTGAATTTGTATGTTCAATATCGCTCATGTCAAATCCTATTGTGCAGCGAATACTTCAGTATGTTCCAACACATCCCACATGGGCGGCGGCCAGTAGATCAAGATCGCCTTGCCGACAACCTTCTCTCTAGGCAATAATCCCCAATCTTTCGAATCGTTCGAGTTATTGCGGTTATCTCCCAAAACAAAAAGTTTGCCATCCGTCACCATCCACTCACCATAATACAATGGCGGCTGGGAAATATACGGCTCGTTCAATAGTTGCCCGTTCACAAATACCTGATTGTTCTGCACCAGCACATGATCGCCGGGCAGTCCGATCACGCGCTTCACCAAATCCTCTTCCGGATTCAACGGAAAGTGAAAAACGATAATATCGCCGCGCGATACTTCACTGAAGCGGTAACTCATTTTATTGACCAGCACAAATTCGCCGTCTTCAAGTGTGGGGCGCATACTAAACCCGTCCACCCGCACACGCGCAGAAATCGCATTGATACCCACGAACAAAATTACAGCCAGAAAAAGAGTTTCAACAATATCAAAGGCAAACCGTCCCCAATTTACTTTTTCCTGAACTTCCTGAGCGGCCTGATTATTTTCAACGTTCGCATCGTGCTCTACTGTTTCCAAAAAAACCTCCGTGCCATTCCAAAATTATACCTTCTATTTTTTCGAAGTTCACTGGTTCTCAACTCTTACCCCAGGCAAAATAAGTGGGCACGTGCAAAACCCGGTCTCCGTTCCTGCGGGCATTTTCATCCAAAATCCTCATTTTTTGGATTTCCTCGCCCGGGACAGTACCTTCCAAATCTGCCTGAATTACCGCCCATTCATTCTCCCACTCGTCAGCAGAACGCCTCTTTTCCGCGCTTTGAATAGATCCTGTTTCAATCAGTTGAATACCCGCCTGATAAAACGTCTCTGCCAGCCTGGAGCCAAAGGATGGATCGGCGCCTTGCCGAATGAGCGCATCCAGTTGCCATTTGCCAAGCTTTTTCAGTTCCGCAGGCTCATCCACCCGCTGACTGTAATCGGGTTCAGCAAATGCTAACACACAGCGTCCCACCCGCGCCATTTCACGCAGAACCTGCAACGGATCCTTCACCCACAGCAAAAGGAAGTGACAATAGACAATATCGAAAGAGTCGTCTGGGTAGGGTAGAGAATGTGCATCACCGCGAGTGAGCAAAGCGGCCGGGGCATGGATTCTGCAAATAGAAAGCGAATCAAGTTCAAGGTCCAGACCATGAGGCGAAGCTACAGACTTTATTTCGCGCAGGATCGCACCAGTCCCGCATCCAACTTCAAGCACGCGGCTTGCATTCGTCAACCCTGCCTGATCAAAAAGATACTTTCTCAGGTCGCGGGTCCATACGGCTTGCTGAAGGTAGCGTGTGTGCCAGTTCATCCTTTGTAAAAACTCTGCTTGACTCTGCGGCCTAAGGTGAGGGTTCACGCCAATTGCGGACAAATTCAAACTGTTCGCGGGTTTCGGGCGAGGTGGTGTAATAATTTTGCGGGCGTGTTTTGAAAAGAGTATGCACGCGTTCAAGAGCTTGCTGCGGGGCAAGCCCATGCCGAACGAGATAACAGCCAACCACAATGCCTGTGCGCCCCACCCCTCCCCAGCAATGAACATATACCCCTTTGCCGTTGTCAATGGCTTCGTCAATCGTGTCGAGAATGGTCGTCATGGTTTCGCGCGAAGGAATTCCGTGGTCGCGAATGGCAAAGCGGTGGTGAATGGCATCAATATCGTAAATACGAGCTTGTTCTTTCAAGATGGGTTCATATGCCGCAAGCTCGTGTGACTGGGTGAGGTTAATGAATGTGGTTATGCCCGCCTCGAGAAAAGCATCCATGCGGCGGCGTGTGGTTTCAGCGTTGTAACTGCCGGGGAATTCCCCGGCAAGAAAACGCTTCTCTTCAACCCAATAGGATTCGGGGATCGGAAGTTTGGTCATTGAATGAACTATTTATCCTGGATAAGACACATATTGCTGAGGATGTTGGCGCGCAACTCAACCAGCTCGGGGTACTCATAAAAGAAGGCGATCTTCTGTTCCTTGATGGAATTACCCGTAGGTTTGGGACTGAAAACAAAATAAGCAAATGATTCGGCAATATCCTCCGTGGGATGGGTCGTGGCATAATCGTCCACGAATTGATCTTGATGTAATTTATAAAAATTGTAAAGACCGTCATAGTACAACGAGTCATCGCCCTCTTCATTATAAAGAAGAACATCTATTTTTTTCCACTCGTCGTTGATATCCAGCCAAAAGCGGGTATAAAAGGCATGGATATAAGAATCTGTATAACTGCAGCCCGTCCCTGTGAAGTAGGTAGGGCAGGCGGCAGCCTTTTTCAATTGCAGGGAAAAATCATTGGGGTTATCCACGATCTCCTGATCCGGGATGACCTGAGAATCGTTAAGTGTGAGTAAATGTGCATATTCGTGGATCAGGGTAAACAAGAAGGAGTCTTTATCTTTAATGTCGGCAATATCGATTTCCAAAATCCATTGCGAGGGATCATCAGGGTTTTGGTCTACAGCCGCAAGGGTATTTGAATATCCGTCGGTGAAGATATTGTACTGAACGATCATCTGACGGTCCTTCGAGGGAATGAGGCGGGCGAATAAATCCCAGGCTGCATTTTGCAGGGTCACATCGTTTTGCTCGTCAGAAAGATTATTAAGAATGGATGTTTCTATCGGTCCCGTAATCACATCCCCTTCCACTGAATACGTCACCAGGTCTTGAGATTCAGCTACAACAGTTTCCTCACCTTCCACCGGAGCATATACATCACCTTGCGCACTCGCGATGATCTCAGTCATCGAGACGGCACAGGCGGCATCTGCCATCTCGCCTGACAGGGACTGCGAAGAATATCTGCCAAGCGCAATTCCCAAAAGAACGGCCAAACCAATGGTAAACAAAACAACGATAAAGACCCAGGTTTTTTTCATGATTCACCTCTACATTTTCAGGAGCATGAAAGTAATAATAAAAATGCCAGAACAATCTGGCATTTTTATTATATACCTGAATATCCGTTAAATTTTATTACTATTTTTCAGGATTGTTTCCCAGTCATCATTCAAGAGATTGCCGAGGACTTTATCCGCTTCTCCCTGGGCAGGGAGCACATCTCCATCGGGTTCAATATACATCCAGGTTTTACCAGCACCGGAAGGGATTTCATCGTCCACGGTCTCGATGGCAACAGGATGCGAAGAGGAATATGGCACGGGCAAATCCCAGCGGATATTGAGTCCCAATCCCTGAGCGGTGCTTTGCAACTCGAGCACTTCATCCACGAGATTATCGTCCGCTGCACTGAGGGAGATATTTTCCACGCCGAGGTAGGCAATTTTTTGCAGGATTTCCACAGCCTCATGAACGTTCTCTTTGTGCAGCGTAAAATGGACGGTGATGAACAAATCCTGCGGGACAATGATCTCAATGGCTTTCCACGAAAGCGGTTCATTGGGCTGGAGAACGAGCATGACGTGATCAAGACCCGTCTGCAAAAGGGTTTCGAGATAATTTTTATCTGCGAGTTTGAGTCCATCGGTCAACAAGCCGCAGACTTGACCGTTCTTTTCAGCATGAGCGATCAACTGCGGGAGGTCTTCGCGCAAGGTTGCTTCGCCGCCTGTGAAGATAATGTGAGGGATGCCTGCCTGCCAGGCTTTGTCCATGATGGTTTGCCACTCGGCAGTGGTAAGTTCGCGATCCACGCGTTTGACGGGGGCATATTCAGCCTGAGTTTGTTCGGGGAGGCGATAGGTAATGGCACAATCCAGCCGCAGCGTGGATTCTGTCGAATGGGGCTGCGCCCGCTCAAAGTTTAAGAAGGAGGCGGGATCAAGGTCAGGTGTGGATATAAGGGTGTGGATTTGATCCGCAAAGTTATTGAAATCCTCAAGCGCAGTCTTCTTGCTGACACGATAACGCGCGGAGATCTGTTTGGCGGCTTCTTCGGGTGCTGTGCCTTTGATGAAATGGAATGCATATTCAGCAGCGGTTGGATTGAGCTGCAAAACAGTGGCAGCATTCAAAATGAGAATGCCTGAGCCGTCTGAATGAAGGCGGAGATGGATGCGGTATGGCTTTTCATCCAGACTGGCACGCATGTGATGTGTGCCAACGGGAAGCGGCTGCATTTTTGAAAAGCGGTCCGTGATGCGATTGAGGATGTTCATTTGATTCTCCTATTTTGCGAGGCCAGCCAGGTCATCCACGAAGAAAAGATAGAGATACCCGATGAGCAGAAGCACCCAGCCAACCAATTCGGCTTTTTCCATGATTCCCTCCCATGAAAGGGAGAAGTTATCCTTGATGGTCTCGACGATCTTTTCAAGATTATCAAGTTTATCTTTTACATTTTCCTTCCAATCCTTTAAATAGAACTCTCTGTGGATGGCTTCGTACAGATCCGCTGTGTACCAATCGCCGATGAGCAGCATGTTTTGTTCCGCCCTCTCAAAACCAAGCATCATTTCCAGCCTGTGTTCGGCGATCTGGCGGATCATGCCTCGAGTGGGGCGGGGACGCCGTTTGTTTTGAAAAAAAGTTTCGTTGATCTTATCGAGCATTTCCTCGATGGATTGATCCAACATACGATAGCGAAGCAATTGATAATTCCCGATCTTCAGGAGGGCGATATCGGATTGATAGTCGGCAGTGGGAGCAATGATAACGGCTCCCTCCCAGTCGACAACTGTTACTTCCTTCGCGGAATAATGGGTACGGGAGGCAAGGATCTCATCGATTTCGGCTTTATCAAGCGTATCCCTTTGAGAACGGATAAAAGTGGCGATGGCTACGGCATTCTTTTCCAGCCATCTATCAGGCGTTGGTCTTGCATTTTGAACAAGTAGTATGACATATTCCTCAAACAAGCCGGTCTGGCGGATGGCTTCGGGGATATAACTGCTTTGCAAGGCATTTTGTATCTTGGTGCGGTCACGCAGCACCGAGGCGGCAAATGGATCGGGGAGATCAAAATGACATTCGATCATCTGCACACGGTCATCATAGCGCTGACGGGTTACCAGAACAGCATACCCTTCAATCACCACGGTCTCTTCGCCGAGAGAAACAAGGTCAATATCGGTCGGCTGGAAGTAAGGCGCATCTTTGATCAGTCCCCTGAATTGTTCGGGGGCGGGAGTATTTCCCTCATTTACATCTGGGAAGGCAAGCAGGTAGCAGATTTCCATATAATTATTCCTAAAGCATTCATTGGGCGGATGCTTTAGTTTAACACAGGAAGATTTACTCCAAATTCTTCACGGTGATTTTCAAATTGAAGCGGACATCCACCGCCGCATTCCGCGACCAAAGAGCAGGTCTCGCATTTGAAGGGCAGGTTCCGCCTCTCGCGCAGCTGCGTAGACAGTTTATGATTCCAGATCGAATCCCATGGATCGGTAAGCATGTTACCCAGCGGATGATAATACGACTGGCAGGGCAGCACGTTTCCATTCGATTCAATGCACATGCTGTACAGTGCGGCTGTGCAGCCTTTGACGCCCAGATTATGCGCGGTTGGGTCGAATTCACAATATTGAGTCGGCGTGTACCAAATGAGTTTTTGCCCGTGAGCGGCGGTCTTTTGAGTGGCAAGGTCAAGAATGGGCTGGAGTTCACTTTCACGCAAACCGGTGCCAACTTTGAGTCCCTGCCCAGAGTAGATGAGCGCATTCAAGCCGATAGTCGGAACGCCGACATCCGCAAGAAATTCCAGGGTGGCAGGGATGGTGTGCACGTTCGTTCGCAGCATGGTGGTATTGGTCATCACATACAGTTTCGAGGCGAGGACATTGTTCAGCCCCGCAATGGTCTGTTTGAAAGCGCCTTTGGCGCGCATCATTTCATCATGAATCTCGGGCACGCAGGATTCGACGGTGATCTGGACGTGATCGAGGCCTGCATCCACCAGCGTTTTGACATAATCCATGTCCATCAGACGGCGCGCGTTCGTGTTCAAACCTGTGATCTGCCCATTGTTTTCTGCATGTTGAATCAACTCTGGGAGATCGTTCCGCAAGGTCGCTTCGCCGCCCGTGAAGACAATGTGCGGCACGCCCAAATCCCAAAGTGAGTCGAGGATTCGCTTCCATTGGTCAGTGGTCAATTCAGGAAAGTTTCGTTCACGGGCATTATAGCAATGCGCGCAATCGTTATTGCAGCGATAGGTGATCGCCAGGTCCATTCGATAAGGCGCGGAAGGACGGGCACTGAACGGCATGTTCATTTCAAGTTCAAGATCGTGAATCGCGCACGCCCCATCTGGCCGAAGAAGTTCTTCAAACTGAAAAAGGAAGGAAGAAAGGTCGGACTCAGCCTGCTTTTTGCTCACAGAAAATTTCGAGGTGAGCGCATTAACTCTTTCCTCTCTCGTTTTTCCTTCCAGGATCAGCCATGCCATGAATGCCGCCGTGGGATTCAAATGCATCACACTGCTGGCATTAACAATCAGCGTACCTGTGCCGTCCGAGTCAAGGCGAAGATGAATACGGGACTTTTCGTTTTCATCCTCTTTAACATAATGATATAAACCCGATTTCGGGTGCTTGTCTGACGATTTACGATTAAATAACTCGCTCAATAAACTCATTCAGCACCTATTAATGGATATGGCATCAATTACAAGTTATCGTCCGCCGCCCGCACAGGCGCAGGCGCAGCCTGCACAAGCACACGCACAGGCGCAGGAACGTCCACCGCCGCCGCCTCGCCCGCCGCTGCGGACATTCGTTGAGGGTTTTGGCAAAGGATTCGTAGCGCCTGTCACTTTTTCAGTGAAGGTGTTGATGTTACCAACCACCTTTTGCGAGAATGTCTGCACGCCCGTCACCATTTGTGCGGCGACCTCCGCGCCAGGCAGGGCATTCCGTCCCGAAGATGATGCGGGTTGACCGGTGGCAACTGTCGCCTTGGGAGAAGAGGCGGGGGTATAGGTTGGGTTGTAACGTCCCCACCACATCGGTACGTACATTGGACCCTGGAAGACACGGCGCGTGCGGTCATCATAATCTTTGTCGAGCATGGTCCATTCGAGCGCTTCATCAAATTTCTGGCTTTTCACTTCAGGCGTATCGGCGGCTTCGACCATTGCCCAGGCTTTCTCAGTGATGGCCTTGTAATAATCAATGGTTTCCTTGCGGCTGAAGCCTCTCATTTTTTCAGAGACGGATTTAACAAGGCGCACAGCCATATCCTGCAAAAGTCTTTGGCGTTCCTTGCCCGATTCTTTGAATGCCTTCAAAAAATCCCTTTCATAGTCGTGGAGTTTTTCGGGCAGAGGATCCATGGTTTGCACATCCAGCGGATCGCGTGTGATCACCTGAGCCGCTTCCTTTTTGACAACGCCAAAGAGGATCATGGTCAACACCTTATCGAGAGGCTGTTCCAAAAGGATGGCTGCTTCCACGGCGGTCAGCCCGCGCTTGATGCCGTGGCCTTCAATGGCAATCTTGGGCGGCAAATATTGCATTTTGCGTTTACGGTTTGCATTGGCAGCCAGTGCAGGGACGCCAATAAAAATAAACCCAAAAAATCCCAAACATAGAAGGGTAAAGATCGTATCTCCGCTGACCAAAGGCTCGGACGGGGCTACATAGATCGCGTCGGCAGGGACATAACTGCGCGGGAAGGAAGCACCGAACAAATAATACTTCGATGCATCTGCATCAGGCGCATTCCAGGTGTATGTGATGTGGTTGTTCGCATCGTATGCGGTTTCAGGTTCGGAAGGGAAACCCGAGGGTGCGGCGTGCCAGC
>JAEURE010000073.1 GCA_016789485.1 Anaerolineales bacterium
TGGACGCTGGCTTTGTCACTTTACATCTTTGGGCTTGGACTCGTTGTTGGAAATCTGGTTGTGATACCAGGGTGGTCTACCGAACTGCTCCGCTCTGCATTTGTGGACGTGTTCGGGACAGCCATTTTAACCGTCCTCCTCCTGCCTTTTGTAGCGTTCATTGCCGGCATTGGGCGCGGTGAAATGGCGCCAATCGGCTGGGCAATCTTAACGATAGCGTTTGCACAAGTTGCAGTGGTGATAGGCTGGGGCGATTGGGTGCCATGGTCTGTGCCCGCCCTTTTCAGCGGGGCGGTCGGGCCGCGCGCAGAACAGCTTGGACTCCATAGCTATATTATCGTTTTCGTAACGTGTGTCATCGGCCTCACCGCAACATTTTATTGGTGGCGCAATGCGGATCAGGCAAAATAACATAGTAAACTTGGCTCATGTCCATCTCTCCTGCCTATTCAAAAACCATCATCATCCCAAACTCCGCCATTGACGAGAACGGTCACGTCAACAACGTAACCTATGTGCAATGGATGCAGGACATTGCCGTTGAACATTACGCGTCCATTGGCGGAGTTGAGGCGCAGGGACCAGACGCCACATGGGTTGTCCGTGAACACAAGATCGAATATCTTCTCCCTGCCTTTGAAAACGAGCAAATTGAAATTAAAACATGGGTGGAAAATATCCGCCGTGTTCGATCCTTAAGAAAATATGAGTTTATAAGAAAAAGCGATGAAAAGGTGCTCGTAAAAGGGGAGACTGATTGGGTATTCGTGGACGTGAAGACGGGCAGTCCACTGGCAATACCAAAGGAAGTAGAAAATATATTCAAGGCAAACATCAAAGACCTTTAGTATCTAACAATTTCTCATACACTCTCAGCAATTTCTTCTGAGACTCGTGCCATGTAAATTTCGATAACGCTCGCTCCGAAGCAGATTTAGCCAACCTTTGTGATAGCTCAAAATCATTCAATAAAGCGAGTGTTTGTCGGGCAAGGTCATCGGGGTCATTTGGGGAAAACAGCAAGGCATCCACATCCTCACGGACAAGTTCGCGGACGATGGGCATGTTTGAAGCCAGCATGGGACGTCCCGCAGCCATATATTCCAATAGTTTTATAGGACATGCTCCCTGCGTGACGTTGCGATCGTTCAGGCCGAGCGGGGCAACGCAAATATCCGCATTTGCGATCAACGCTGGAATTTCATGATGCGGCACCGCAGGCTGGACAATGACATGTTCTTCGATACCCAGTTTTCGGATTTGCTTGGCAAGCAATTTGCGTTGACGTGATCGCCCGCGCCCGACAATCTGGAGTTGAACAGGCTGCTGTTCGAGAATTCCGGGTATCGATTTAATTACAATTTCCAATCCCTGCCAATCTGCAAGGGTGCCAATGTACAGCAAAACAGGGACGCGACCATCCCGAAGGGGCAAGGGAGATGGTGAAAAATCCGAAGGGCTGACCCCGTTCGGGATCACAGTCACCAGTTTGCGGCTAAGTCCGAGCGAGGCAATATAGTCGCGAGTCACTCGTGAGGGACAGATAATCGCATCGCTCAAGTGTAAAGTTGCGATCTCCTGCTCTTTTATTTTTGAAAGCAATTCTGAATCCAAACCTGGGTAATGATATTTAAGCTCAATGGAAGGAAGGCCGTTCACCTCAAAGAGAGTCTTGTACCCATACCGCGTTTTATTCTGCGCGATCTGAAATCCGTCCCAAATATTTCTGAAATGAACCACATCATATTCCGGGTGAAGAGCAATGTGAGAAGCAATTGACCTTCCAAAATGGACGGCGCGGGCCAAAAAGTTTTGTGTGAGATCTTGCGAAACACGGGTGACACGCGCGCCATCAATAGTATCTTCGGGGGGGAGTAATCCGTCATTTGGCGTGATAAGATGAACGTCAAAATGGCCATTGACCAGCCCGCGAATATTATGCAAAATATGGGTCGATGCGCCTTTCGGGCTTGGTACAATATCGAAAGCTGTATAGAGTATTTTCGGCATTACCAAATTATACCTAGGGCGGTCACAAATTGCGCCTTTATGGTTGAAAGGAAGCGCAATTTGTGACCGCAGGCATTATATAAAGTCACTGGAGGAGTGAATGGTTGTAATTTGCGGGATCATCCTGGTCATCGTGCTGCTGTTCTTTTATCTATTGAACACAGCGCGTAAAAAAACACCGCCGCCCAGCGCGGTAGGCAAAAAAGATTACACACCCGTTTATGTTTCGATTGCAGATAAACCAGACTCCATCATGCGCGGCATGGATAAATTTGTGGCGGAAGTTCAAAAAACAGAATCCGCCGGCGACAAATGGCGCTGGACACCCATGCTTATTTTTATCGTTGGGGTGGGTCTTGTGGCTGTCGACGGACTGCTTTTTGTCTTCGGCTATGTTTCGTTCATCTTCACGGTCGGCGCTCTTTGTCTGTGGGTCGCAGCATTTATCATGGCGCGCAGTTTGCGGAAAAGCGACTCACACGACTTTTCGCCGCGCTATTTCGGCACAAAGAAAATGCTGCACACGCTTCGCGATGACCTGAAGCCTGGCGCCACATTTCTGGGTCACCTGGATTTGACTGGCCCCATGCTCCCCACCAAAGTGGCGCGTGAAACGCAGGATACCCAAAACCGCACAACACAACACTTTAGCGACTCGTGGCTTTCTCTGAAAGCAAAATTGTACGATGGCAATGTACTGAGAGTCTCGGCCGTTCAAAAGTCTAAAAAACGAAAATCCTACTGGAAACGCAGCCGCATTAGCGGGAAATCCAAGCTCAAGCCAGAGAAATTCAAAGGCTCAGAACAGGAATTGAAAGTCCGCATTGTGGTAAATCCTGAGGCGTACGAGATCCGGCCGACTCCCAATTTCAAGCAGGGTCAAAACATTGGCAAATATACTGTCGCGGAAATAAATACCGACGGCGGCATCATCAACATCCTCGCGAAATCGCCGTTTGAAGATATCGAACAGGAACACATTCTTAGTTTTATAAAATCTGCATATTCCCTCTTACAACGAAAGGCTGCATAAATGAGTCGCAAAATCATCCCCTTTATTGTTGCAATCGTACTCTCCTGCCTCGTCATGATCGTGGCGGGTGTATTCGCCTTCAGCGGAGCAGTGACTGCTGAAAAGTTTGGAAGCAATGTCGTTTGGGAACAGCCATACAAAACTGCCGAAAGCATGAAAGTGATCGACCTGAGCGGCGATGGACAGGACGATCTCTTCATTCAAAACACAGGGGACGTATCTGTCTATGACGGTGGCGGTAATGTCCTGTGGACTTTGCCATATCAATCTCCAAAAACAACCCTCGGCGACGTGAACGGGGATGGCGTGGAAGACATTGTTGTTTACCATGTTGGCACAGGCATGTCAGTAGATGTTATTTCCAAAGGACAAGTGACCCCGTTGGCTCAGGCGCTTGATGTTGGCTTCCCTTCGCGTGTAGCAGTTATTCGCTTCTCTTCTGGACCTCAAATTGTGCTCGGCGATAACGGAGGCGGAATCTTGTCTGTAGGTTTGGATGGAAACCCGCTTTGGACTGCAGAACTCGGCTCCGCAGAAATCCGCGGCATGGACGATGCTCGTATCGGCGGGCAGATACATGTTGCCATCGCAACAAATGACGGTTCCATTGCTGTGTACGATGCACAAGGCAATGCCGTCTGGCAGACCAGCCAGGAACAGCTTCGCCGCATGCGCGCCTTTGACTTAAATGGTGACGGCAACAGCGAAGTGATTACAGGCGGTGAATATGGCGCGTTCAGAATTTACAATGCCGCTGATGGCAGTATTCTTTTTGAAAAATCCCTCGGACAAGCAGTTAGCGAAGTCCGTGAAGTGGAATTGAACGGCGACCCATCCTCCCGCGAGATCATTGCTGGCGGAAAAGAAGGCGGCATCTGGGCATTCTCGTTTGACGGCGTAACCGCCACCCAAATGTGGACAGGCTCTCTCTCGGATAAGGTCACTGAAATTGCAGGGCTTGACATCGACGAGGACGGCAAACAGGAAGCAGTCATCGGCGACGACCAAGGCAACGTGGCGGTCTTTACCGAAAATGGTACACGCAACAACTTACCGAAACATTCCACCGGCATCACCCGCGTGGACATTGGCAAACTCGGCAGCGATCGTTACGTGGTCATTGCAGATTACAACGCAGTGCAAGTTAACAAAGTAAATTTCAGTTCCATACCTGGTTTCCAATTTACGCCGCTGGTTGTGGGGCTGGTCGTTTCCGCAGTCTTCCTCATCATTGCGGCCATTCTTGCATCCATCCCCCCGAAACCTGAAATGAAAGTTTCGTTCCAGGATAACAGCAAAGAATCTCTCGAGGCACAGCGCCGCATGCTAAAAGAATCCATCGCGGACGTGGAGCGCTTGCGAAAATCGGGCGAAATGAGCGGGGATGCATATCTCGCTCGTCTCAAGCGTCTGCGCGCAGATCTGGCGGATAACGAAGCCGCCTACAAAACCGCGGGACATTCCATAAAAGTGGAAACTTTTGCCTGTCCACATTGTGGCGGCATCCTCGAGCTCGGCATGGATAAATGCGAGTATTGCGGGCAAGTGATCCTGTCATAATAAATCATACCTTGGTCAAAGCATTAAAAAATGGAGCTGGGATTTCCAGCTCCATTTTTTAATTTTAGGAATATTTATGGCTTTATTTCGATTGCATGGCTAAATGTGTTACAAGCATATATCGCTTCCCGTGTACAGCCAGCAAATTACAATCCGATATTTGCCCGCATTCTGCACAGTATTTTCCATCAGGACCGATCTCAAGCAATTTTCCTTTTTGCACCAACAAATCAAGCATGGATAAAACTGCGCTCGGCTGTGCTTTAATCGTATTGCTGATCTCGAACAGACTCAAGCCATCTTTTTTTTCTTCCAACAGGGACATTAATTGTGAAAGCATACTATCCCAATCCAAGCAACTTTCCGCCTTGAAAAACGATGAAGGCCGCAATCCACGCCACAGCGGTTTGGTACACTGCCGAAGTGACAGCCCACGAGCTTCCGAACTCATGCTTGATCGCGCCCAGTGTAGCCACACAAGGAACATACAGCAGCACAAAGACAAGCAAGGCAGCGGCAGTCAATGGGGTGAAGTTTTTCTGTAAGGCAAGGCTAAGAGCCGTGTCCTGTGCTTCGGTTTCTTCATCCACTAAATTCACACCAGGAATAATACTGAGAAGAATTTTTCCCGAACTGACGATTGCATTTACAAAGCCGCTTCCTGCACCGAGCATGTCTTCACCAAATGTCGTAGTGTTGGCGGCTTCTTCAACAGCATCGCTGAGATAGATCTGGCTCATGGAACTGACCACGATCTCCTTCGCCATGAAACCCGTAACCAACGCGCCGCTTGTCTCCCAGTTGCCAAATCCCAGCGGAGAAAAGACAGGTGCGATCATGCCACTTACTTTTCCAAAATAAGAATCGCGTTGTTCGGTCACACCCCACGGAAGGTTAAGCAGCAGCCACATCACCACAGATGCGAAGAGGATCGTCGTCCCAGCCTTGCGGACAAACTCACGCGTGTTTTCCCACATGTGGATCATCACGCTCTTAAGCGAGGGCTGACGGTAAGGAGGTAATTCCAATACGAAAGCAGACGAAACATCAGGCTTGAGGATGGTGCGGGTGAAAACCAAACCTGCAATCATGGCAACGATAATTCCCAAGGCGTACATCGCCCAAATGACTGTGCCAGCGCGAGCGCCGAAGAAAGCCAACCCAAAAACCACATAGACAGGCAAACGTGCTGAACAAGACATCAACGGGACGAGCAGTGCAGTGAGAACACGGTCACGGCGGCTGGCAATTGTGCGTGTGGCATAAATGGCGGGAACAGCGCAGCCGAAGCCGAGGATCATGGGAATGAACGATTTGCCATGCAAGCCCACCACACGCATGAAACGGTCCATCACGAACGCCGCACGCGACATGTAGCCAGAATCTTCCAGCAGGGCAAGGAAGAAATACAGGATCAACAACCCAGGGACAAAGACGAGCACGCCTCCCACACCGGCGACGATTCCGTCAATGACGAGAGAACATATCCAGGCTGGAGCAGCTGTCAGATCAAGGATGAACGAAAATAACTTTGCAATCGGGCCATTGATGACCGCATCCGTCCAATCCAAAAACGGCGAAGACACATCGATCACAAGCCTGAACATGATATACATCATCGCAAAAAAGAATGGCAGACCCAACCACTTGTGCGTGACGATGTCATCAATGCGGTCTGTGAGAGTGATGCGGTCAATCAGCGGGCGGTGCAGCGACTGGCGCACCACACCGTTGATATAACCGTAACGACGGTCGGCGGTGAGCAAATCCACATCATCCCCGAGCATGGACTTTAATTTCTCAGCACCTTGCTGCGCCGCGGAAATCACCTGCCCGCCACTGGACATGGCTTGAACGCGTTCAAGAATATTTGCATCGCCTTCAAGCAATTTGATCGCCAGCCAGCGCCGTGGATAACGACCTGCGTCAAATTTTATTTCTTCAAACAAAGCAAGAAGATACGCGATCTCACGCTCAAGTTTGCCGCCGTAATCCAGACGAAAAAAGGTTTGTGTGGCATTCATGTGATTACCTTTTGCCAGCTGCTTCAACGGCTTTTGAGATCAGCTCATTGATTCCCGTTCCGCGATTCGCAGTGGTGGAAACTATCGGAATCTCACCCAACAAACGCGAAAGATTTTCGAGATTGATCTTTGCCCCATCTTTATGCAAAGCATCGGTCATGTTCAAAGCCAGAACCACAGGTACATCCAATTCCAAAATTTGAACGGTTAAATACAAATTTCTTTCAAGGTTGGTTGCGTCTACCACATTGATGACAACATCGGGGTGCTGTTCGATAATGTAGTCACGCGCAACGATCTCTTCGGGAGAATATGCGGTCAGACTGTACGTACCAGGCAGGTCAACAACATTGATATTCAAATCCCCAAACTTAATTTCGCCTTCCTTTTTTTCAACCGTTTTACCAGGCCAGTTACCCGTGTGTTGATGCAAACCTGTCAACGCATTGAAGATGGTTGTCTTGCCTGCATTTGGGTTGCCCGCCAAAGCGATAGTGAAATCAGCCATTTGCGCCCTCGTGCAAAACTACATCGATCTGCGCAGCTTCCTCTTTTCGCAAAGCAAGGTGATAGCCTTTGATGAAATATTCCACAGGATCACCCATCGGCGCGTGACGTTCGATCAGGATCGTCTCCCCTTTGATAATCCCCATTTCAATAAAACGCCTGCGCAGCGCGCTCGCCCCGTTGATTCGAGTAATGGTCGCGCGCTGACCAGGTTGAAGTAAATGAAGTTTAGTTGAATCAGGCATGAACATGGTTCCTCAGTTCTTTATTTTTTTGACGAGCACAAACTCTGCCATGGAAAGTCCCAGCGCGACATCTTTCCCGCCAACATGCAATGTCAAAGGGCCTTGCATTGGCGCGACCTCGATCACTGTCACCTCACGCCCTGGCAGAATGTTTTTTTCCTGCAAATATTTGAGCACATCCGTCGCGGTGGCATTTACAGCCAGCACCTGGGCTGTTTGCCCAAGTTTTGCTTCGCTTAATGGCATTGCATCCAAAGGCTTAAACGAACCATCCGCTGCGGGAATGGGATTCCCACGCGGGCAAGTCTGCGGGTTGCCAAGAAACCCAGCCAGTGCTTCGGTCACTTCAGGCGCAGTGGCATGTTCCAGCGAACAGGCAAATTCATAAACCTGCGACCAATCGATCTTCAAATGATCGTACAAAAAGCATTCCCACAAGCGCTGTCGGCGCAGCACATTGCAAGCCACCTCGCGCCCTTTTTTTGTCAGGTGTACTCCCTTGTATGGAGTGTGTGAAACCAACCCCTGCTCACCCAGCCGCCGCACCATTTCGCTCACCGAAACGGGCGTCACGTTCAAACGCTCCGCGAGACGGGCAGTAGCGATCACATCCTGGCCGCCGAGTTCCGCCATTGCTTTTAGATACATTTCCGTGCTTTCACTAAGGTGCATGATTGTCATAAGGCGAACCTTCTAAAAAATGTTATGGCTGACCTTATTATTCCAGACCGTCCCGCTTTTCGACATGGATGGATGTCACAAGCTTATTGTGAAAAAAGTTACATCGCCTCTCCCCGCCTTGATACTTGATTCTGTATAAAAAAACAGAGTCCACTCTGAGAGTAGACTCTGCAAATTTTGGGCAACCAACTTTATGGTCGTTTAAGAGGCGGGAGTTTGTTTCCACTCCCTTTCTTAGTCACTTCCACCCAAATGGATTGCGAAAGTTCATATCCGATAATATGATCATGCGGTTTCATCTGCAAGCGCAGCGGACCTTGAAACGGCGCACAACTCAACAGGTGAAACGGAGTACCGGGCACAAGACCCAGATCCGCAATGTAACGCAATTTGTCAGGGTTGTGTGTGCGCACGCGGCTGACAATACAATCCGACTCGGATGGAACATTCACGAGCGGCTCGTCCTTCACGACAGGCATTACGCCGTCTTTGGAGGGAATCGGCTCGCCGTGCGGGCAGCGTGTTGGGCGTCCTGCCAACTCAAAGACACGATCCTCGATCTCATCATTGATTCCCTTCTCAAACACATCGGACAATTCATGCGCGGCAGCCCAGTCATAGCCCATCACCTTCACCAGAAAAACTTCCGTGAGACGGTGACGGCGCAGCGAGGGCATGGCAATCTTTTCTCCTGCGGGCGTGAGGCGCACGCCGCGATACGGTTCATGTACCAAATAACCACCTTTGTTCAAACGCTTCACCATCGTCGAGATCGCCTGCGCCGACGATTCGATCTGCGAACTTAAAAGCGAAAGGGGAACCTGTTCATGATCCTGTTGCAGGCGGTAAATCTCTGCGGCATATCGTTGCATTGCTAGGCTTGTAGACATGTAATAATTCAAACTCCGAGGCACAACCACTAAGGTTGAAGTAATATAGCTAAATTTTATGAAGAATATCTAGTTTATTGGAATTTCGAAATTATACTACACGCGCGTTCAGGAAACGCAAACCCCGCACCTTTGCAAAAAAAATCCATATTGCTTCGTACGTGCAGCCTGTATATAAAAAAGTTAAACCCATTGAGCCGCACTTTCCGAAGATAGAGTTTGCTATAATCACTGCATGTCCAACGATCTTTTTGACCATGCCATGAATGAACGTCTGAAGACAGAAGCGCCGCTCGCCGCACGGATGCGTCCGCGCACTCTTGAAGAATACATCGGACAGGAACATATCATCGGCGAAGGAAAACTTCTGCGCCGCGCCATCGAAGCCGATAAGCTTTTTTCATCCATCATTTTGTGGGGACCTCCAGGCACAGGCAAAACCACACTCGCGCAGGTCATTGCCAACACCACCAAGAGTCACTTCACCACCATCTCTGCCATCCTGGCAGGCAAAGCAGATTTGCGCATTGTTATTGACGAGTCTCTCGAACGCAGGCGCCTGCACAACATCCGTACCATACTCTTTGTGGACGAAGTCCATCGTTGGAATAAAGCCCAGCAGGACGCGCTTCTCCCACACGTTGAGAACGGCACCTTCACCCTTATCGGCGCAACGACAGAAAATCCATACTTTGAAGTCATCAAGGCGCTCATCTCACGCTCACGTGTTTTTCAATTGCGTAATTTAAATCAATTCGAAACTGGAATACTCCTTGATCGCGCACTCTCTGACAAAGAACGCGGGTATGGGAACAAGCAAATCAAGTTCGATGAAGACGCCCGCACACACCTGATCGAAGTAGCTTCCGGCGATGCACGCAACGCTCTCAACGCACTAGAATTAGCTGTGGAATCCACTGCGCCGGATAAAGATGGAATCATCCACGTCACATTGGATGTGGCACAAGAATCCATTCAACGCCGCGCTGTGCTGTACGACAAAGACGGCGACGCCCATTACGACACGATTTCCGCCTTCATTAAATCTGTCCGCGGCTCAGACCCCGAC
>JAEURE010000074.1 GCA_016789485.1 Anaerolineales bacterium
CGATTGCTGCTGAAGCAGTCGTCATATTCGCAGCGCTTCCATTGGTTCAACGTGGGCATGTAAAAAGAGGGGGCTGGGTTTTGCTGGCAACATCTCTGATTGCAACAGCCCTTATTTCCTTTTTGTATGTCAGAATAGGGTACGTAGCTGTAGCCTATAACTTAGTTGCAGGTTTCTTATTCATCCGTTACGTTTTACCAAACGAATCGCGGCGTTTAGCTATGGGATTTGTGGTCATTGAACTAGGAATCTCCATTGCAACAGAAATTTTTAATCCGGGATGGCGAGAAGTATCTCAACTCATGTTGACTATCTCCCCCATTCTGACGACTACTTTGGGAGCCGCTTTCCTTGTGGTTCTTGTGCGTCAGGCATGGCGTGGAAATATTCGCTTAAAACTGGTAACAGCATTTACTATTGTGGCTTTGATCTCAACGGGAATTCTTGGCAGTGTTGTTTATATCGATTATCGAAACAAAGTGCATGAGGATCTCCGCCAACGTTTGCTTAACATTATCAGTCTGGTTGCCATGAACCAGGATGGAGATTTACATTCGACCATTCGCGGCCCGGAAGATGCGAAAGATGAATCCCATTTAAAGATATTAGCTCAAAACGTCAAATATCTTTCAACAGACCCCAACCTAAAATATATCTATACCATGCGCAAGAACGAACAAGGGCAAATATATTTCGTAATTAACGCCCGACAAGGAGGGGAGCCAGGCGATCCCATTGGGACGATTTATAACGAGCCAAGCGACCTGCTGCGCACAAAATTTGACACCCTTAGCGGACCGGTTATAGAAGAAGGCCTCTATACAGATGTATATGGTTCAGTACTAGCGTCGTATGCACCGTTCTATCGTTCGGACGGCACGCTTGAAGGCATCATCGGTGTGGATTTGGACGCCGAAAAAATTCTTGCAGAAGAAAGGTCAGTTCTCAATCTGATCCTTGGAACGACCCTAGTCACAATGATCATCGTAGTCCTGATCGGTCTATTTTTGGGCAATTTATTCGTCCGTCCCATCGTCAACTTATCTTCAGTAGCGCAAAAAATTACCGAGGGTGATTTAGATGCCCGCGCTAAAATCGAAACCGCTGATGAAGTGAGCGATCTGGCAATAGCCTTTAATAAAATGACTTCTCAGTTGCAGGAAACGTTGCAGGGTTTGGAAATCCGCGTAGCCGCCCGCACCAAAGATCTGGCAACGGTGGCTGAAGTGGGCACTGCCACTGCCACCATCCTGGAATCAAAACAACTATTGCAAGAAGTGGTAAACCTGACCAAGGAACGCTTCAACCTGTACCACTCCCATATTTATCTGCTTGATGAAGCAGGCGAGAACCTCGTGCTGACAGCAGGCGCTGGTGAGCCAGGGCGCATCATGGTGGCGGAAAAACGCTCGATCCCACTTGACCGGGAACAGTCTCTTGTTGCCCGCGCCGCCCGTGACCGCAAGGGTGTCACTGTGAACGATGTGACCCAGGCGCCGGATTTCCTGCCCAATCCCCTACTCCCCGAAACGCGCTCCGAACTGGCTGTCCCCATGATCATCGGCGGCAGGGTGATCGGCGTGTTCGACATCCAATCCGAACAGATCGGGCGCTTCACCGACGCAGATGTCAACGTCCAAACCACGCTTGCCGCACAGCTAGCTGCATCCATTCAGAACGTGCGCACGTATGAGCAATCCAAAGCACAAGCGGAACTGGAATCGCTGGTGAATACCATCAGTCAAAAGATTCAACGCACTACTTCAGTGGAAGATACCCTGCAAACTGCCGTCCGTGAAATCGGTCTGGCACTTGGCGCGTCACGCGTCAGTGCCAACATTGGAGCAAGCATTCGTTATGACAGCAATGAAGCGAAAAACAATTAAGGAAGCCAACAGAGAAATTCCTGTTGAAGAAAAGGAACGAGGTCGCCATGAGTGAACAACCCAACTTAACAACCGCTTTAGAAGAAAAACAAAGGCTATTTGGCCTATGGGCGGCAGGTATCTTTGCAGCATTAAGCATTGTCATAGCAGGAATTTCAAGCTACGCGGTTGCCGTTGCCCAACAAGGCCGTTTTGAATTCGAGGATGCCGTTTTGGTGCCAGCCACGATTTTGTTCGTTGTTATCAGTCTGTTGAGCTACTCTTTAATAAGGCGCGGACGTTATCAATTGGGCATTGAACTGCTGTTCATCCTTATGATGGCCCTGCCGGGCGTTGCCACACTCGTGCTCGACAACTTTGAAGTCATCGTCGCAGTATATATTGCGACTTTCGTCCCGATCATGTTCGCATGGGTTTTGCCAAAGACGGCCAAACGCCTCGCTGCATTTGTTATTGCGTTTGTGATTTTATTCATCGTCGGCATCGAAATCTGGGACCCCGCCTTTCGCGGCACCGCTGACTTTGCGATCGACATCGTCCCGGCTGTTATTGTCATTGCTGCCGTGCTCTTGCTGGCGTCTTTGGGCCGCCTTGCATGGAAAAATATCACCTATTCCATCAGCAATCGCCTGACCATCCTATTAATGCTGGTTACCATCCCATTGCTGATTGGCGTCACCGTTTACATCAGTAACCGGGCAGGGAAAGAACTGGAAACGCAAACCCTCCACAACCTGCAACAGAACAATCAATCACTTGGAACCAATGTTTCCACCTGGCTGGAATTGCATGTGCGCTCCGTACAGGAAATGTCCATGCTGCCTGACATCACCAGCATGGATGCCAGCCGCCAGAAGCCTAACTTACAAATTATAGCCAGCGCCCATCCAAATTTATTTTTGGTGCACACTACTGATATTAATGGCATAAATGTTGCCCGCAGTGATAATGCTGAAATGAACGATTACCGTGACCGGGCATGGTTCCTGGAGGCGAAAGGAGGAGCACCTATCGCATATGAAGTGCTTATTAGCCGCACAATCGGTAAGCCTGCTCTTAATATCGCCGCGCCAATTTACAATGGAGCCGGGAAATTCGTGGGCGTCGCATCCATGGTCAGTGAATTAAACGAAATCAGCAATGAAGTTCTTAAAAACGAAGATAATCAAGGCATTACCTACATCATTGATGCAAATAACCGGGTCGTGGCTCACCCTGACCCGACTTATACCGAAGGAGAATTGCGTGATCTAAGCAACTATCCGCCAGTTGCCGCTCTAAATGAGGGGAAAACCGGACAAATCACCTTCACAGACGAGAACGGTATTATCTGGATAGCCTATGTGGACAGATTGGAAAACGGTTGGGGAATCATCGCTCAACAAACCGAAGCAGAATTGCTTGCACCTGTGCGCCAGTTCCGAACCGCTGCAGCTTTAATGATCTTAGCAGGCTCGATCGTAATGTTTATTCTGGCTTGGTTTGCCATTAGACGCTCTCTCCAGCCAATTGGTGAACTCACAGCAACTGCCTCTGCCATTGCTACCGGCGATCTGAACCGTATGGCAAATGTAAAAACTCAGGATGAATTAGGTCTCCTAGCCTCCACATTCAACGACATGACTGCAAAATTGCGCGAATCGTTTGCCACATTGGAAGCCCGCGTGGCAGAACGTACGCGAAACCTCGAACTTGCCGCAGAGGTTGGACGCTCAGTCTCGCATGTCCGCGCCCTGGATGCCATGTTGACAGATGCGGCAGAACTCATCCGCCAGCAATTTGACCTTTATTATGTTCAGGTGTATTTGACAAACTCCAGCCAAACATACCTCAATCTCGAAGCAGGTACAGGAAATGTGGGCTCCGAGTTATTGGGACGCAATCACCGTCTGCCCTTGAATACTGGTTCCATTAATGGCCGTGCGGCTATTGAGAAAAAATCGGTGGTTATTTCCGATACGACAGCCAGCGACACCTTCAAACCCAACCCGCTATTGCCAAATACTCGTTCAGAAATGGCAGTGCCGTTGATGATTGGCGAAAAAGTAGTGGGAGTTCTGGATATGCAAAGCGAACAAAGCGGCTCATTAAGTGAGGATGCTTTGCCCGCCTTTGAAGCCCTGGCTGGTCAGCTGGCCATCGCTATTCAAAATGCCACCTTCCTGGCGGAGACGGAACAAGCCCGTGCCGAAGTGGCAGCGCAAGCCCAGAGATTATCCCGCACCAATTGGGTTGAATACCTGGATGCCATCCACATGCCTGAAAAAACAGGCTTTGTGTTCGAACAAAATAAGATCCTGCCAATGGAACAGTCTGAACCGACACAACCGAGCGAGAGTGCCCTTTCTGCTCCCATCGAAGTAACAGGGGAAGCGCTTGGAAACCTGGTCGTGGAAATGGAAGGTCAATCGCCGATTTCCAGAACCAATGAACTGGTAAATACAGTGGCACGCCAGGTAGCGCAGCAGATTGAAAACCTGCGCCTGCTGGATACCGCTGAACGCTACCGTGCCGAAGCAGAAGAAGCCACACGCCGGACTACACGTGAAGGCTGGAAAACCTATGTAGACAATGCAGGTGAGAACCTGGGTTACGTTTACGATTTGAAGGAAGTTCGCGCGCACAATGGAGATCATGCAATTGAAGACGTCGGTTTCGAACTGCCGCTCAAAGTCCGTGACGAACGAGTGGGCAAACTCTCTGTCTTTGGACTGAAATCTGATGACAAGGATTCTATCGACCTGATCAATGATGTGGCTGAACGTCTTGGCGCTCATATCGAGAGTCTGCGTCAGTTTGATCAAACCCAGTCTGCGCTGGCACAGTCTGAAAAACTTTTTGAAGCCAGCAGTCAACTTGCACAGGCAGCAGACCTGCAAAAACTTGTAAATACAGTGGTCGATGCCATTAATATCCCTGTAATTAACCGTGCCCTCCTGTTGACTTTCAGCTATAACTCAAACGGTGATCTGGACGGCATGGATGTTATCGGAAACTGGTGGAATGGGACCGGCCACGAGGCAACAGCGGTTGGAACACACTACACGCCCGAGATCGTCCGACTTATGCCCATGTTCGTAAGCCCAGCGCCGATCTTCTTCAACGATTCATTCAACGATGAGCGGGTGGATTCAACCACAATGCAGCTTGTAAAAAGATTAAATCTGCGGGCAGTGGCCGTCCTTCCCTTGCATTCGGGCACGCATCAGATCGGAATGTTAATGCTTGAATCTGAGGAACCTTACAACTTTACACAAAGCGAAATCCGCTTGTATACCGCCCTTGCGCCGCAAATCGCCACAGTTTTGGAAAATCGTCGTCAATTCGCAAAGGCACAACAGCAGGCGGAACGTGAAAGTAAGTTGAACGTCATCAGCCAGAAAATTCAAAGCGCCACAACCGTGGAAGCGGTGCTCCAAATTGCCGCGCGTGAATTAGGGCATGCCCTGGGCGCCCCCATGACTGTTGCTCAATTAAGTATGAAAGAAAAACAATAAGCGGCACAGTCTCAGGAGACGTTGCTCATGCATCCCGATGAAAAATCACAAAAACGGGTTGAAAAACTCTTTGCAGATCTGAATCAGATTGCCAGAGCCTCGATCGCTACAGGTGAGAACAAACCTGTAGCAACAGGATCAGCTTCACGCGTCAAATATGAGGCGCTGGCGCCTTCATCTGCAATCGACACTTCGACGGCATCCCATGAGATGGATGCGCTGCTTTTGCGCATCCGCGAGTTGGAAGCAAAGTTAAAGGAAAACGAAAAAACCGCCACCCCGGTCAGTCTTTATGAAAGTGAAGAGCTTGGCTACGCGATTCGTGATGACCATGTTATTCCAGTCCAAATGGTGGATTCTCCTATTGAAGATCCAGACAAGGTTATCAAGACTCCGCTGACAGCAAGCGGTGAAACGATCGGCGCATTGAAGATCAAGCCACCCGCAGACCGCCCGTGGACAACCGATGAAGAGAATCTGGCAAACGCAGTTGCCCAACAAGTTTCGCTGCAGATTCAAAACCTGCGCCTGCTTGCCGCAACCGAACGAGCACGCGCTGAAGCTCAAGCCGCCAACCGGCTGTTCACCCATCAAAGCTGGGAATCCTTTATGGACGGGATTCGTAACAGTGAACGCATTGGGTATGTTTATGACCAGGCCTCTGTTACTCCTTTTAAAGAATCGACTCCAAGCGAGGCGGATGTTCGGGAAACCATTAATGTACTTGACGAGCATGTTGGTAATCTCTTCCTCAAAGCAGACCCCGCCCGCCCGTTAACTGATGAAGATAAAGCCATGATCTCTTCGGTTGCGCAACAGATCGCGCAGCAGGTAGAGAACCTGCGCCTGCTGGCAGATGCCTCTCATGCGCGAGCCAATGCTGAAGAAGCCACCCGCCGCCTGACGCGCGAAAACTGGCAATCGTTTACCAGCCAAAGGGCTGATTCGCTGGGATATATCTACGACTCAATTCAAGTGACTCCTTTCGGAGAAACACGCGCTCCGTTGGACATAACTTTTGAGCAGCCTTTGAAAGTTCGCGGCGAAGAGATTGGACAGCTTAAAGTGGCTGGGTTGAAAGAAATCCCTCCCGGTGCATTGGAATTGGCAGATACCATTGCGGAGCAGGTCAGCGCTCACATTGAAAACTTGCGCCTTTTTGAACTAAACGAAAAGCGCGCCCGTGAGTTGGAAACCGTGGCTGTTGTGAGTACCAAAGCCTCCACCGTGCTGGACCCTGATGAACTTCTGCAATCCGTGGTGGATTTGACGAAGGAACGCTTCAGTCTTTATCACGTTCACATCTACCTTGCGGATGAATCATGGAATACACTGCTGCTCGCTTCAGGAGCAGGTGAAATCGGCATGAAAATGACGTCAATCGGCCACGCCATTCAAATGGATACTCAGCAATCCCTCGTGGCTCGCGCTGCACGCGAACGTTCTGCCATTATCGCCAATGACATTACAACCGATCAAGATTTTCTGCCCAATCCGCTTCTTCCCAACACACGCGCAGAAATGGCCATCCCAATTATCGTGGGTGAAAAAGTTCTCGGTGTATTCGATGTGCAATCAGAACAGGCAGGCCGCTTCACACAAGAGGATGCCAGCACATACAACACTCTGGCAACCCAGGTGGGGATTGCGCTTCAAAACGCCCGCTTATACAAGGAACAGTCGGCAACAGTGGCTCAATTGCGCGAGTTGGACCGCCTAAAATCGTCCTTCCTCGCCAACATGTCTCATGAGTTGCGCACGCCGCTCAATTCCATCCTCGGCTTTGCAGATGTGATGCTCGAAGAATTGGACGGTCCGCTCACCCCTTACATGGATAACGATCTTCGACTCATCCAAAAGAACGGACAGCACCTTCTCCATCTCATCAATGACGTACTCGACATGGCAAAGATCGAATCCGGCAAGCTCAACCTCATTATCGAGAAATTCAACCTGCATGAGATCATGGAAGATGTCGCCAGCATTACCTCTTCGCTTGCGCATGAAAAGGATATTTCCCTGCAAATTGACGCAGACTCGGATCACGAAGTGGAGATCAATGCAGACCGAAACCGCCTACGCCAGGTGATGATCAACCTCGTCAACAACGCCATGAAGTTTACCGAGAAAGGCAAGATCACAATCCGCATTGCCCGCGAAGACAGCAATATACTTATCAGCGTAAAAGATACGGGCATTGGCATTCACCCCTCCCAACTGGAAGCCGTATTCCAGGAGTTCACACAAGTGGACTCATCCACCACTCGCAAAGTGGGCGGCACCGGCCTGGGTCTACCCATCAGCCGCCGCCTCATTGAAATGCACGGCGGACGTCTCTGGGCTGAAAGCACCGGCGTTGAAGGCGAAGGCTCCACATTCTATGTTTTCCTGCCCATCGAAGCAAAAGTAGTTGACTCTGAACCTGTGATGAGGAAAAACTAGCATGGCAAAACCAATCCACCTGCAATGCGCCATCTGCGGCAAAGAACAGTCGTACGAACCCTTCATCGCAGCAACCTGCAAACATTGCCAATCCCAATGGCTTGAAGCCCGCTACGATTACGAATCCTTCAAGCGCGAAATCCTGCGCGGCATTCCAAACCGCCCAAACAATCTTTGGCGCTATCAGGATGTTCTGCCACTCGACAATCCCTCCGCTTTGGATCTTTACCCCGCTGGCGGAACACCTCTCTGGCTTTCACAGCGCTTCGCCCCTAATCTCGGGCATGCTTCTGTTTACATCAAAGATGAACGCTACGGCCCGACATCCTCTTTCAAAGACAGGCAGGCCGCAGTCGCTGTCGCCGCCATGAATGAGAATGGAATCCGCGAAGCCGTGATCGCATCCACGGGAAACGCAGCTGTTGCATACGCAGCCGCTTGCGCGCGGGCAGGCATCAAACTCTGGGTCTTCATGACCAGCCTGGTTCCACAGGAAAAATTGCGCGAGGCCGCCCTCTTCGGCGCGGAAGTGATCCGCGTCAGCGGCAACTACGACCAAACCAAACAGATAGCCAGTCAATTTGCCCAGCGTAAAAATCTGCTTTTGGATCGTGGTGCAAGTTCCGTCCCTGCCCGTGAATCAATGAAAACCATTGCCTACGAGATTGTTGAACAAATGGGCTGGCGCGCACCAGACTGGTATATCCAGGCTGTCAGCGGCGGGCTTGGTCCGCTGGGTGTCTATCAAGGCTTCAAGGAATTATTTGAAATGGGACTCATCAACAAAGTCCCCAAACTTGCCATCATTCAAGCAGAAGGATGCTCTCCAATGGTGCAAGCCTTCAACGCCGGCAAGGATGTTGCCGAACCTGTCATTCCCGATACGCGCATCATCATCCTTTCCACGGGTGATCCGGGCAAATCCTACACCTACTTATGGAACCTCACCCGGCAATATGGCGGCGTGATGGAATCCGTGACAGACCTCGAAGCCTATTCTGCCATGCGCGCACTTGCCAAGAGCGAAGGTATGGCCGTCGAACCGGCAACAGCCGTCGCCTTTGCAGGATTCGAGAAATTATCCAAAACAGGAAAGATCGGCGCAGACGAAAGAGTCGTTATCAACTGCACAGGCCACACCTTCCCTGTGGAAAAACATGTGCTTGGCGACCAATGGGCAGTGGATGTTCATCTAAGCAAAGATCAATCCGCTGCGCCACGTGAAGGCTTGCAAGCCGCCCTTGAAAATCTGGATGAAAAGACCACCACTGTATTATTGATAGACGACAATGATGATGATGCTCTTCTGATCCGAAGACTTTTGGAAGGCAGAAAAAATTACCGCATGTACCACGCCAAAGATGGCTGGGAGGGTCTTGCAATGGCGCGTCAGAAATTACCTGACTTGATCGTCAGCGACCTGACCATGCCCGGTATTGACGGTTTTGGTCTGGTTGAAGAATTAAAATTGGATCCGCGCACAAAGGAAATTCCCGTGGTCGTTGTCAGTGCAAAGGATATTACAGTAGAAGAACGCAACCGCCTCAACGGAAACATTGAGGCGTTATATCAAAAGGGCTCACTGCCCACTCGAAAATTTGTGGATCAGGTCATCCACGTTATTGAAGACAAGAATGAATCAAAAAGTGGATCCTAAGGAGAAGTGCCATGGGAAGTAACGTTTTATATATTGAAGACAACCCGGATAACATGATGCTCGTCAAACGCGCGCTTGAATCGCGCGGATATACATTGCTTGAAGCGCCAAACGGTTTGACCGGTGTTGCCTCTGCCGAACAGCGGGAAGTGGATTTGATCCTGCTGGATATCAATCTGCCGGATATTGACGGCTATGAAGTTGCTCGCCGGATTCGCGCCAGCGGAAAAACCGCCCTGGCCTATGTGCCCATCATTGCCATCACTGCGAATGCCTTAAAGGGAGATGCTGAAAAAGCACTTTCTGCCGGTTGTGACGTGTATATGTCCAAGCCCATTAACATCCGCGAACTGTGGGCGCGTGTTGAAGCTTATGTGCCAGCCCCCAACCCAAAGTTCAGCTAGCTGAAAGATTATTCTTAAAATATTTTACTAATTGGCTTATGTAGACTGACAACAAAAACTTGGATTTAAAGCAAAAACAGG